>NZ_JBJLRI010000027.1:0-49397 GCF_050871405.1 Kineococcus esterisolvens | reverse complement strand
CCCAGCGCCCGCGTCGCGCGGCGCGCCCCCCGCGGCCCGCGGGGGTGGGGGGCCGGCGAGCGGTGGGTGCGGTGCGGCCGCCGGGGACGGCGCCGCCGCCCGCTCGGCCGCGCCGGCCACCCGCACGGCGGCTCCCACCACGCCGGCGCCCGCGGCCACGCCCGCGGCCACGCCCGCGGCGACGTCCGCGGGGGCCGGAGCTCCCGCCCCGGCGGCGACCGCCCCGGTGACCGCGGCCGCCTCCCCGGCTCCCCGCGCCGGGGAGGCGGCGGTCGTCGCGCCCGTGCCGCTGGGCACCACGGAGGACCTGGAGGTCGCCGTGCGGCTGAGGTCGGACGCCCTCCTGACCGCAGACGTCGCCACGGCGCAGCGGCTGCTGTCGGCGCGCTGCCGGTCCGCCGTGCCCGACGGCGCGTTGCGCGAGGCCGCCGGCGCGGGGTTCGCCGCCGTCACCGCGGTGACCAGCCGCGCCACGGGTGGCACCGCCGAGGTCGACTACTCCTACTCCGTCCCCGGCCGCGACGTCACCGGCGAGCGCTGGAGCGCCGAGGACGGCCAGTGGCGCTGGGACGCCTGCTGAGGCCCTGACTCCGGGAGCCGGGGCGGATCAGCCGTGGTCGCAGACGTACCGGTAGGCCGTCAGGTCGCCGTCCTTGAGCATCGAGGAGAACCCCGGGCGGTGCGCGACGCGGCAGAACCGCTCCGGGGTCAGGTCGTACTCGACGTGCAGCACCGCCTTGCCGGCGTCCACGAACGGCTGCAGCAGGTCGCACTCCTCGTAGCGGGCGCAGGACTCGTTGACGGCGAAGTCGAAGTCGCCGACGAGGTCGCGGACCTGGTCGAGGTCGTTCTTCAGCGCCACGCCCATGCCGCGCTCGTGCGCGGCGGCGGCGAGCCACCGGTTGAAGCGCAGCTGGTCGGCGGCGGTGAGGTCGAAGCCGCTGTCGTTGGCCCAGGCGTCGACGTTGTCGGGTTCGACGGCGTCGAACCCCTTGTCGCGGCACTCGTCGAGGCGGTCCAGCAGGACGGGCCCGATCACGTCCAGGCGCCGCACGTCGAGCCAGCGCTCGTCGGGCCAGTCGGCCAGCGGCCGGCCGACGACCTCGTCGGGGAACCGGCCGGCGTCGTCGCGGTACGACTCCACGGTCCCGGCGCTGACGTAGCAGATGACGCGGCGGCCGTCGGCGTGCAGCCGGTCGACGACCTCCGCGGGGACCTGGTGGTCGACGTCGTACACCGGCACGTCCACGGTGAGGTCCAGGTCGCCGGAGAGCTGCCACTGCCAGGCGGTTCCCTGCTCGGGGCTCCACCAGCCGGACGGTTCCTGCGTGCGGGTCACGGGGTCCTCCTCGTTCGGGGTTCCGGCGGGGGCGGCCGTCCCGCCCGCGGTGGGGCCGGGGGCCGTGCAGCCGGCGGCCAGGGCCAGCAGCAGGGCGGCGGTGCACGTCGCGGCGAGTCGCGGTACCTGCGTGCTCACCCGGCCGCCCCGCCGATGGCCCGGTGGTGGCGGATCACTTCGGCGATGACGAACGCCAGGAACTTCTCGGCGAACACGGGGTCGAGGCCGGAGTCCACGGCCAGCCGGCGCAGGCGCGCGGTCTGCTCCTGCTCCCTGGCCGGGTCCGCGGGCGGCAGCCGGTGCGCGGCCTTGAGGTGACCCACGGCCTCGGTCAGCTTGAACCGCTCGGCCAGCAGGTGGACCAGCGCGGCGTCCAGGTTGTCGATGCTGTGCCGCAGCCGGGACAGTTCCGCCCCGACGTCGGCGTGCTGCGGTTCTCCGGTCACAGCCACCCCCTCCTCTTGAACACCACGTACAGCACGATGCAGCTGCTGAGCATCAGCAGCAGTGCCAGCGGGTACCCGTACGTCCAGTCCAGCTCCGGCATGTGCTCGAAGTTCATCCCGTAGATGCCGCCCACCAGGGTCGGGGCGAAGAGGATCGCCGCCCAGGAGGAGATCTTCTTGACCTCCTCGCTCTGCGCGTAGCTGGCCTCCGTCAGCGAGCGCATCTCCTCGTTCTGCCGCTGCGCCACGAGGGTGGAGTTCACGGTGAGGATGTCGCGCAGCTGGTTGCGGAAGTTCTCGATGCGCTCGGCCGCCACGGTGACGTGGTCGGTGACGTCGCGCAGGTAGCGCTGCAGCTCCTCGTCGACGCGGTACTTCTCGAAGCCGTCGCTGAGGCCGCCCAGCACGGCGGTCAGCGGGACGACGGCGCGCTGGAAGTTCGTCACCTCCCGGGACAGCTCGTAGATGCGCCGCGACACCGACGGGTCGCCGTCGAAGACCTGCACCTCGATCTCGTCGATGTCGTTCTCCAGCCCGCGCAGCACGGGCGCGTACCCGTCGACGACCGCGTCGAGGATCGCGTACAGCACGGCCTCGGTGCCCAGCGCGAGCATCTCGGGGTCCAGCTCCATGCGCCGGCGCACCTGCGCCAGGTCCGGGGACTCGGCGTGCCGCACGGTGATGACGAAGTCCGGGCCGATGAACAGGTGCAGCTCGCCGAAGTCGACCTCCTCGGCCGCGTCGTGGTAGCGCGCCGCGCGCAGCACCACGAACAGCGTGTCGCCGTAGCGCTCCAGCTTGGGCCGCTGGTGGGCCACGATCGCGTCCTCGACGGCCAGCTCGTGCAGGTCGAACTCCCGGGCCAGCGAGCCCAGTTCCGTGGCGGACGGCCGGTACAGCCCGATCCAGGCGATGCGGGACTCGTCCTCGTGCAGGCAGCGGTAGGTGTCCGCCAGCGTGGCGGGGGAGGCGACCCGAACGCCCTGCGCGTACACGCCGGAGTCGACCAGGCTGCTGCGCCCCAGCGGCTCGGTCGGGATGGCGCCGTCCTGCGCGAGGTTGCGGGTGGAGGGGACCGCTCCGCGGCGCCCCAGGGAGGACAGGTGGACGCGGCGCCTGGGCACGGGGCCTCCTCGGGTCTGCGGGGCACGGGCACCCCATCATCCCCCGTGCGCCGGGCTGCGCGGGTGCCGCGTCCCCCGCTCAGCCGCGCTCGAGGTGCGCCCGCACCAGCGTGCCGTCCTCGCTCGTCCAGCCCTGCGCGGTCGCGTGCGCGATCATCGCGGCGAAGCCCTCCAGCCACCGCGGCTCGTCCGTGCCCTGCGCGCGCAGCCACGTCAGCCGCAGCCAGGCGTGGCGGCCCGCCGCGTCCAGGTGGCCCGCGCCCGCGTCGCGCAGCGCGCCGTCGACCGCGTCGGCGGGCGCCGCGGCCGCGGCCCTCGCCGACAGCCTCCCCAGGTCGTCCGTGTCGTGCACCGCGATCCGGGCACCGCCCTGCTGCGCGTGCTGCACCTCGACGTCCACGTGCTCCTCCAGCCCCCGGCGCCGGCCGCCGGTCACCCCCGATCGTCCTCGACGGCCGTGCGAGGGCGCACGGCGACGTCCACGGGGCCGCCGACCCCCCGGTCGGGAGCACCGCGCGCGGACGGCGCCGACCGCTGGCGGGTGGTGCGGTCACCCGGCGCCCGGGCTCGTCGCTCGTGGAGCAGCGGCTGCCCGCCGGCCGCGACGACGCGGCCGTGCGCCCCGGCGGCACCGCGCGCCGGCGCACCGGAGCGCACACCCCGGCCGTCGAGCGGCTGGAGGCGGTCGCCCCGGCTCCTCCGCGGCGACCCCGGGAGGTTCGGCGCGCGGGCCACGGACACGGCTGGGCCCCTCAGCTCCCGGGGCCCTCGGCGATGCGGGCGGTGGCGGCGAGCGTCGCCGGGATGCCCTCGTGCGCCGCGCGGGTGCGGTCGGCGATCTGCTGCGGGGCGTCCTGCCCGTACAGCTCGGCGAAC
Organism: Kineococcus esterisolvens; assembly: GCF_050871405.1. NCBI lineage: Bacteria > Bacillati > Actinomycetota > Actinomycetes > Kineosporiales > Kineosporiaceae > Kineococcus > Kineococcus esterisolvens. The sequence goes on along the minus strand of NZ_JBJLRI010000027.1, from coordinate 45,612 downwards.
GCCGCCAGGCCCGCGGTCAGGAACTCCCACGACTCGGTCGTGCGCGTCCCGCCGTCGACGGGGGTGGAGGTGAACCCCCAGCGCACCCGGTCCCCACCGACGACGAAGGCGAACTCGCGACCGCGCTCAGCCGCCACCACCCGGCTGCGGGTCTCCCACACCCGCCCGATGACCTCGTTGCGCCCCGTGAACCAGGCACCCACCCGCGCCGACTGCCCCTCGTCCCACCAGCACCCCGTGCACACCGGGCTCCACTGCCCCGTGCGGGTCACGTCGGAGACGAGGTCGTACAGCGCTCCCGGTGAGGAGCGGATCACGGTGGAGCCGGAGAAGCTCGAGCCGGCCACCAGCGGATCACGGCACGTGCGCGGTGACCGGCCCGGGGGCCCCGCCGCGGCGCCCTACCTCGAGGGCACCTGGTCGACGGAGCCCGGCACGGGCTCGGCCGCGTCGCTGCCCAGCGCCACGACCCGGTTCGCCCCGTCCACGTGGACGACGTGCGGCCGGTGCCCGGCGCGCTCGGCCTCGTCGAGCTGCACGTAGGAGATGATGATCACCAGGTCCCCGGGGCGGACGAGGTGCGCGGCGGCGCCGTTGATGCGGACGTCGCCGCTGCCGGCCTCACCGACGATGACGTACGTCTCCAGGCGTGCGCCGTTGGTGACGTCGACGACCTGGACCCGCTCGCCCTCCACCAGGTCCGCGGCCCGGCACAGGTCGGCGTCCAGGGTGATCGAACCGACGTAGTGCAGGTCGGCCTCCGTGACCGTCGCCCGGTGGATCTTCCCGTGCATGACCGTGCGCAGCACAACAGCTCCCGTGATCGCGTCCCGGGGCGGCTCCCGCCCGGGAGCACCAGTGTCCCAGCCCGGCGCGCCGCGGGGACGGCGCACGGCGCCGCTCGCGCTCGACCTGCTGAGCCGCCGCAGCGGGAGCACGCTGGAGGGCGACGGGCCGAGGACGACCCGCGCCCGGTGGCGCACCACCAGCGTTCAGCACTCTCGACGAGGAGACGGGGCGGCGACATGAGGACGAGGAGAGCAGCGAGCGGCACCGCGGGCGCGGCCGAGGACGGCCGGCCGGCGCCGGAGAGCCCGCAGCGGGCCGAGGAGCTCCGGGTCGAGCACCGGGGTGGACCCCCGCCCGGCGGGCGGGACGGTGAGGGCGCCGCCGGGGGCCGGACGCGGTTGCAGGGGGCCGGTCTGCTCCTCGGGCCGCTGCTCGCCGTGCTCGTGCACGTGACGCTGCCGCCCTCCCCGGCGCTCACCCCGGAGGCGCGCGTCACCGCGGCGCTCGCGGTGCTCATCGCCGTCTGGTGGATGACGGAGGCGCTGCCGCTGGCGGCGACCGCGCTCGTGCCCATCGTCGCCTTCCCCCTCGCCGGGGTGGTCGAGCTCGACACGGCCACCGCCGCCTACGGCGACCCCACCGTGTTCCTCTTCCTCGGGGGGTTCGCCATCGCCCTGGCGATGCAGCGGTGGGGGCTGCACCAGCGCATCGCCCTCGGGACCGTCCGCGTCGTCGGCACCCGACCCACCCGGCTCGTGCTGGGCGTGATGATCGCGACGGCGTTCCTGTCGATGTGGGTCAGCAACACCGCCACCACCCTGCTGATGGTGCCGATCGGCGTCAGCGTCCTCGCCCTGGTCGACCGCCGCACGAGCGGCACGCTGCCCGAGCACGAGGTGCAGCGCTTCGGGGCCGGGCTGGTGCTCGCCATCGCCTACGCCGCCACCATCGGTGGACTGGCCACGCTCGTCGGCAGCCCGCCGAACCTCATCCTGGCGGGCGTGGCGGAATCGACCCTCGGCATCGAGATCGGCTTCGCCGCGTGGATGGCCGTCGGCGTGCCCGTGTCCGTCGTGATGCTCGTGATCGCCTGGCTGCTGCTGACGAAGGTCCAGTACCGGCCCCGCATCGGGGAGATCGCCGGGGGCCGGCAGGCGATCTCCGAGGAGCTGCACGCGCTCGGCCGGATGTCGCCCGGCGAGTGGACCGTCGCCGCCGTGTTCGCCTCCACGGCACTGCTGTGGGTGTTCCGCGCGCCGCTGAGCGACTGGGAAGCGCTGACCGAGGCGGTCCCCCTCGTCACGCGGCTGTCCGACGGCGGCATCGCGATCGCCGCGCTGCTCGCCCTCTTCCTCGTCCCGGTGCGGGGGCAGCGCGGCCGCGGCGCGCTGGACTGGTCGACCCTCCAGAAGGGCGTCCCGTGGGGGGTCCTGCTGCTGTTCGGCGGCGGGCTGTCGATGGCCGCCGCGATCCAGGAGAGCGGTCTGGACACCTACATCGGCGAACGCTTCAGCGGCCTCGACGCACTGCCGCTCGTCCTGCTGGTCGCCGCCGTGGCGCTGGGGATCCTGGCCCTCACGGAACTCACCTCGAACACCGCGACCGCGGCGACCTTCCTGCCGGTGCTCGCCGCCGTCGCCGTCGGCATCGGCGCCGAGCCGCTGCTGCTGCTGGTCCCGGCGGCGCTCGCCGCCACCTGCTCGTTCATGATGCCGGTGGGGACGCCGCCGAACGCCATCGCGTACGGCACCGGCCGCGTCACGATCGGGCAGATGGTCAGGTCGGGGGTGTGGCTGAACCTCATCGCCGTGGTTGTGCTCACGGCCGCCGTCTTCGCCATCGGCCCGCTGGTGTTCGGCTTCTCCCTCTGACTCCCCGGGGGCGTCCGCCGCGGAGCACCACCGGCACCACCGGCACCCCCGCACGTCACCGGGGGGACCACCCCCGGCGGTGCAGCCGTTCCACGCCGTCGAGCAGCAGGTCGAGGGCGAACTCGAACTCGAACTGCTCGTCGCAGCCGCGGCCGACGCCGGAGAGGTCGCCGCCGGTCGCCGCCGTCGCGATCTCCAGCACGTGGGGGTAGCGCTCGCCGAGCTCGCTCGCCAGGACCTCGAGCTGCTCGGGGGTCGGTGCGGGAGCACCCGGGGCGGCGGGTTCCTCGAACAGTTCCGGGCTGAAGCCCCAGATGCGGTTGCCGAGCGCGTGCAGGGCGTGGTGGGTCAGGTCGACCGAGAGCCCGCCGGCGCGCAGCGCACCCGCCAGGGAGTCCATGTACCCGAGCACGGCGGGGGTCCTGCGGGTGCGGGACTCGATCGCCCGCCGCGCCCAGGGGTGGCGGAGCACGGCCTGTCGCGCCGAGAGGATCCGCTGCCGGACGGCGGCCTTCCACCCCCGGGCCGGGTCGCCCGGCTCGACCTCGCCGATGACGCGGTCGACCATGCCGTCGACGAGGTCGTCCTTGTCCGAGACGTGCTTGTACAGGGCCATCGGCGCGACACCCAGTTCCTGGGCGACGCGGCGCATGCTGACCGCTTCGAGCCCGGCGGCGTCGGCCACTGCGCAGGCGGCGCTCAGCACCCGTTCCCTGCTCAGGGTCGTCCTCGGCGCACTCCCGTCCCGGCCGGCCATCGGTCCTCCTCCTCGGCGCCCATTGACAGGTGTACACCGTACACCTACCGTCCTCGGCATCAGGTGTACGCCGTACACCGCCAGTGTCGGGAGGACAGCCCCATGAAGCCGTACCGAGGAACCGCCATCGCCACGGGGGTGTTCTTCCTCGTCGCCGCGATCGCCGCGGTCGCCGCGCTGGCGCTCTACCAGCCCGCGCTGGCCGACCCGGAGTACGTCCTCGGCGCCGGCGCCGACACGCGCGTCCTGCTGGGCGGCTTCCTGGAGGTCGTCCTCGCCGCCTCGGTCGTCGGGACCGCGGTCGCGCTCCACCCGGTGCTCCAGCGGCAGAACCCCGGGATCGCGCTCGGCTACGTCTGCGGGCGCCTGCTCGAGGCCGCCGTCATCGTCATCGGGATCGTCAGCGTGCTGGCTCTGGTCACCCTGCGGCGCGAGCGCACCGGCGACGAGGACGGCGCGCTCCTCGCCGTCGCCCGCGCCCTCGTCGCCGTGCACGACTGGACGTTCCTCATCGGCCCCGGCCTGGTCATCGGCGTCAACAGCCTGCTGCTGGCCCACCTGGTGCACCGCGCGCGACTGGCGCCCCGCTGGATCACGGTCCTGGGCCTCGTCGGCGGCCCGCTCGTCCTCGCCTCGTCGACCGCCGTCCTGCTGGGCCTCTACGAGCAGGTCTCCACCTGGGGCTTCCTGGCTGCGCTCCCGGTGGCCGCCTGGGAGGTGAGCTTCGCCGTGCGCCTGCTCGCCAAGGGCTTCACCCCACCCGCCGGCGAACGCACCGCCGCCGCGGACGCCCCGCACGCGGCGGCCGCAGCCGCCCGGGTGCGGTGAGCGCGACGGCGCCGGCGGGGTCGACGCGGACCCGCTCGTGGACCCGTGCTCAGCGCGGCACCGCCAGGTCGTGCGGGTCCGCGTTGCCCCCGCACACCACGACCCCCACCCGCTCGCCCGCTGAGGGGGAGTACGCACCCCGCAGCAGCGCCGCCAGCGCCACCGCACCACCGGGCTCGGCGGTCACCCGCAGGTCCTCCCACAGCAGCCGGCGCGCCGCCCGCACCGCCTCCTCCTCGACGAGCACGGCCGTCACGCCCGCCGCGACGGCGCCGGCGAACCCGTGCACGCCGATCCGCTCCGCGCCCAGCGAGTCGGCCGCCAGACCGCCGACCGCCACGTCCACCGGCCGGCCGGCCGCCAGCGCCGCGTGCATCGTCGGTGCGCCGTGCGTCTCCACGCTCACCACCCGCGTGCCGGTGCCGTACCAGGCGGCGACACCGCCGATCAGCCCACCACCGCCGGTGGCGACCAGCACGGTGTCCAGGTCCGGGGCCTGCTCGGACAGCTCCAGCGCCACCGTGCCCTGCCCGGCGAGCACCGCCGGGTCGTCGTACGCGTGCACCGCCAGCGCACCGGGGGCGCTCGCCCGCTCGGCGCTCGCGGCGGCGGCCTCGGCGTAGGAGGCGCCCGCCAGGGTCACCCGCGCGCCGCGGGCTCGGATGCCCTCGACCTTCACGGCGGGGGCGGACTCGGGCACGAACACCTCCGCCTCGATCCCCAGCGCGCGGGCGGCGTGGGCCACGGCGAGGCCGTGGTTGCCGCCGGAGGCGGCGACGACGAGGCCGGGGCGCTCCGGGGCCGACAGGATCCGGTGGAACGCCCCGCGGGGTTTGAACGACCCCGTGTGCTGCAGCAGTTCCAGCTTCGCGGTGACGGGCACCTCGCGGCCCCCCACCGGCACCGACCACTCGATCACCGGGGTGCGACGGACGCGGCCGGCGATCCGCCCGGCGGCGTCGGCGATCTCCTCGCGGGTGGGCACGGCGGGGGGAGCGGGGCACGTCACGCCGGTGACGCTACCCCGCTCCCGTCGGCCGGTTCCGGCCCGCCCGTTCAGGCCAGCGTGGTGGTGTCCCCCAGGGACCAGTCGCGCACCTCCGGCATGTCCTCCAGGTGCTCCACCACGTACTCCCGGTGGCGCGCCAGCTGCGCCTCGCAGTACGCCATCAGCTCCCCGGCACCCGGGGGCAGGCGGCGGGCGTTGTTCAGGGCGTCCACCACCAGGTGGTAACGCGAGGCGCGGTTCCGCACGGTCATGTCGAAGGGCGTGGTGGTGGTGCCCTCCTCCATGAACCCGCGCACGTGGAAGCGGTCGGCGTCGGGACGACCGTGGACGACCTGGTGGATGGCGCCGGGGAAGCCGTGGAAGGCGAACACCACGTCGACGGAATCGGTGAACAGCTCCCGGAACCGCAGGTCGCTCATGCCGTGCGGGTGGTCCTTGGGGCGTTGCAGCGCCATGAGGTCCACCACGTTGACGACGCGGAACCGCAGCTGCGGCAGACGCTCGCGCAGGATCTGCGCGGCCGCGACCGTCTCCATCGTCACCACGTCCCCGGCGCAGCCCAGGACGACGTCCGGGTCGGCGAGCCCGTCGTCGTTGCCCGCCCACTCCCACACCGACGCACCCCGCCGGCAGTGCTCGACCGCGTCGTCGATCGACAGGTACTGCAGCTGCGGCTGCTTGTCGATGACGATGAGGTTCACGTAGTTCCGGGAGCGCAGGCAGTGGTCGGCCACCGACAGCAGGCAGTTCGCGTCCGGAGGCAGGTAGACGCGGGACACCTCCGGACGCTGGGTGATGGCGACCTGCAGCAGCCCCGGCCCCTGGTGGGAGAAGCCGTTGTGGTCGTTGCGCCACGCCGTGGAGGTCAGCAGGACGTTCAGGCTCGGCACGTCGGCGCGCCACGGCAGCTGCTGCGCCTCCTCCAGCCACTTGGCGTGCTGCACCGTCTGGGAGGCGCTGACCATGGCGAACGCCTCGTAGGTGGCGAACAGCCCGTGCCGACCGGTGAGGGTGTACCCCTCCAGCCACCCGTGGCAGTTGTGCTCGCTGAGCACCTCCATGACGCGCCCGGACCGGCTGATCGACACGTCCTGCGGGTACGTCCGCTCGGCGAACGCCCGGTCGGACACCTCGAACACCGCCCCCAGGCGGTTCGAGTTCGTCTCGTCGGGGGAGAACAGCCGGAACGTGCGGGGGTTGCGGGTGTAGACGTCGCGCAGCAGCTCGCCGAGGCGGCGGGTGGACTCGGCGCGCTCGCAGGCGGGCCGGTCGACCTGCACGGCGTGGTCGCGGAAGTCGGGCAGGTCCAGGTCCTGCGTGAGCAGGCCGCCGTTGGCGTGCGGGGTGGCGCTCATGCGCAGCTCGCCCTCGGGGTTCGCCGAGCGGACCAGTTCGACGGGGGCGCCGGAGTCGTCGAACAGCTCCTCGGGGCGGTACGAGCGCAGCCACTCCTCGAGCAGCCGGAGGTGGTCGGGGTTCTCCCGGACGCCGGACAGCGGCACCTGGTGCGCGCGGAACGTCCCCTCGACCTCGACGCCGTCGACCTCGTGCGGCCCGGTCCAGCCCTTGGGGGTGCGCAGCACGATCAGCGGCCAGCGCGGGCGGGGCGCGTCGGCGGGGGCGCCGTCGGCGCGGGCGGCGGTCTGGATGTCGCGGATGCGGCCCCAGGCGCGGGCCAGGGTGCCCGCGAACCGCTCGTGCATCCCCGGCAGGTCGTCCCCGCCGACCTCGAGGACCTCGTAGCCGTGGCCCTCCAGGAGCGAGCGCACCTCGGCGGGGTCCTTGCGGGCCAGCACGGTGGGCCCGGAGATCTTCGCGCCGTTGAGGTGCAGCACGGGCAGCACGGCCCCGTCGCGCGCGGGGTCGAGGAAGGAGACGCCCTTCCAGGAACCCTCCAGCGGGCCGGTCTCCGCCTCGCCGTCACCCACGACCGCGAGCGCCAGCAGGTCCGGGTTGTCCATGACGGCGCCGAACGCGTGCACGAGCACGTACCCCAGCTCGCCGCCCTCGTGGATCGAACCCGGGGTGGTGACCGACACGTGGCTGGGGATGCCGCCGGGGCTGGAGAACTGCCGGAACAGCCGCCTCATCCCCTCGGCGTCCTGCGTCACGGAGGGGAACTTCTCGGTGTAGGTGCCCTCCAGGTAGGAGGCGGCCACGAGGGCGGGCCCGCCGTGGCCCGGACCGGTGAGGAACAGCGAGGGCTGCCCGGTGCGGCGGATCAGCCGCGACAGGTGCGCGTACACGAACGACAGGCCCGGGCTGGTCCCCCAGTGCCCGAGCAGGCGCGGCTTGATGTGCTCGCTGCTCAGGGGCTCACGCAGCAGGGGGTCGGCGCGCAGGTAGATCTGCCCGACGGTCAGGTAGTTGCAGGCGCGCCACCACGCGTCGAGCGCGGCGACCTCCCGGGGGTCGGGGCGGGCCAGGGCCTCGACGAGCCCGGGCGAGGTGTCCTGCGCGGTGGTCGTGGTGGTGGGGACGCTGGTCGTGGACATGCGTGCTTCCTCCTCGGTGGACGCACCGACCCTCGCGCGCCGCGGCGCTCGGGACCAGGGCCCTTCGACCCTAGGGGGGCGGGGACGGCACGTCACTCCCTCGCGGGCCGGGGGCGGTCACGGTGAACCAGACCGTCTTGCCGCTCGCCCCGCCCGCGCCGCGCTGCTCGACGCCCCAGCTGCTGGAGAGCAGGTCGACCAGGGCCACGCCCCGCCCGCCGGTGGCCTCCGGGCCGACGCTGCGCCGCACCGGAGGCGTGGGCTCGGCGTCGTGGACGGCGACCCGCACGCCCTCGCCGGTGCGCTCCAGGTCCAGCCGCACCGGGGAGCGTCCGTGCAGGACCGCGTTGGCCGTCAGCTCGGCCGTCAGCAGCTCCACGACCGTCACGGCCGCGGCGGGCACCCGCGCCGCCGAGCAGCGCTGCACGATCCAGTGGCGGGCCAGCGGCACCGACGACAGGTGGTGCTCCAGGTCCAGGTGCCAGCGCTGCACGGCGCCGTCGCCGGTGGAGGGGGCCGGCCGGCCCTCGTGGGTCGTGCCCGTGCTCAGGTGCGTGCCGTCGTCCATGGTCCCGCGCGTCGTCCCCCCGCTCCCGCCGCGGTCTCCGTCGTGCTCGGACCCCGCCGTGCTCGCACCAGCTTCCCACCCGCCGTCGCGGGACGTCCGACCGCCCCGGGCGGGGTGCCGGTCCCCGGGCCCGTCGACCACGCCGTCGACCACGCCGTCGACCACGCCGTCGACCACGGCAGCGTCCTGTTCCGCACCGCCGGCGCACCGCGGAGCCCGCGCTGACGGCAGGTCCCGCAGTGGCCACGCTGGGTAGGGTGCGGGGGACCGCCCCCGACGCCGAGGTGCCGCCGTGCCGAAGAAGAAGAAGCCCGTCCGCCGCACCGCCGGGCCCCGGCCCACGCCTGGCCTGTCGCCCCTGCGGGCCGGCGGCCGCGCGCTCGGCGACCTGCAGGTGGAGTACCGCACCTTCCTGGAGACGGAGGAGGACGAAGCGGTCCTGGCCCCCGGCGACCTGGAGGCGCGGCTGATGGAGTCGCTGGGCTGGCTGCTGCTGGACTCCGGCGAGCCCGTCGTGCGGGCCTCCGCCACGCGCTTCGCCCCCGCGGAGCTGCGTGCGCTGTTCACCGAGGTCGTGCCCGCCGTCGCCGAGCACAACGGGCTCGACCCCCAGGAGCTCGTGGACGAGGTCCGGGTCGCCTGGACGACGTACCTGATGTTCCTGGGGGAGTCGGGCGCCTGGCAGGGCGGGCCGGAGGAGCTCGCGGACTGCCTGGACGTCGCCTCCGGCGGCATCGCCGGCGCCGCCTCCGACCAGAGCAGCGTGCTGGACGCGCTGGAGGCCGCGGCCCTGGCCGTCCCCGCCGAGGAGCAGCTGCGCGACCTGCAGGCCGTCCCCGTGGTCGCCGGGGCGCTGCGCGCCCTGGACCTGCTGCGCGCCGGGGTCCCCGTGGGGGAGGAGCCCGTCGTCGACGGCCCCGTGATCGACGCGCTGCGCGGCGAGGTCGGCGAGGTGCTGGACCCGGTGGCGCTGTGGCTGGACTGGAGCGCCACCGGTGTCGTGGAGGTCGTGGGCGGGCGCACCCACGTGCCCGGTCCCGTGGACGCCCTGCACGACGTCGACGCCCGCCGCGACGTCGCCGCCGCCGCGCTGGCCTCGGCCGTCACCACCGTGCTCGCCTCCTCCGCCAACGACGCCGCCGTCGTCGGCGGCCTCAGCGTCGTGACCTCCGCGGTGCTGGGCCCCATGACCACCCAGCAGCTGCAGGCGGTGCTGGAGTCCACCGGTGACGGCGAGGAGCTGGCGGCGGCCCTGGACACGGTGCGTGCGCTCGCCGACCTCGGCGTGCTGTCGCCGGTGGAGCCGTGGACGGCCCGGCCGGGGGTGGCCGGCGCGGTCCACGAGGTGGTGTCGACCTTCTTCGCGCAGGACCGCGACGAGGACGAGGCGGAGGTGGGCGTGCCCGAGCACGCCTGAGGTGCCCGGGCGGCGTCCCGTCCCCGCCCCCCGGGGGCCCCCGGCCCGTTCCGGCGAGGGAGCTCGAGGTGGGGGCTCGCCGTGCCGAAGAGGCGGGGGTGAGGACCGTGGGACCCGTGAGCGTGCGGGAGGTGCTGCGCGGCCCGGGCGTGCGCAGCGTCTTCCAGCCGATCGTCGACCTGGACGGCGGCCACGTCGTCGCCTACGAGGCGCTGGTGCGGGGTCCGGCCGGCCCGCTGGAGCGCCCCGACCGGCTGTTCGCCGCCGCCCGCGCCGAGGGGCTGCTGGCCGAGCTGGACGAGGCCTGCCGCGCCGCCGCGTTCCGCGGCGCGCTGGGGTCCGGGCTGCTCGCCCCCCTGACGCTGTTCGTCAACGTCGAGCCGGAGGTCCTGGACAGCGCCCCCCTGCAGGAGCTGCTCGCCCTCGCCGAGCGAGCACCCGGGCAGCTGCGCGTCGTCGTGGAGATCACCGAGCGGGCCATCGCGGCGCGGCCTGCGGAGCTGCTGCGCACCGTCGCGCGGGTGCGCGAGCTCGGCTGGGGCGTCGCCCTGGACGACGTGGGCGCGGACGCGATGTCGCTGGCCTTCATGCCGCTGCTGGAGCCGGACGTGGTCAAGCTCGACCTGCGGCTGGTGCAGCAGCGCCCCGGCGCCGACGTCGCCGAGATCATGCACGCCGTCAACGCGTACGCCCAGAGCAGCGGTGCCACGGTCCTCGCCGAGGGCATCGAGGACGAGCGGCACCTGAGGACGGCGCGGGCGCTGGGCGCCCACCTGGGGCAGGGCTGGTTGTTCGGCCGCCCCGGTCCCGCCCCCGTGCCGGGCCTGCGCCCCGGCACCCTGCGGCTGCCGGCCCCACCCGTCCCCACCGGGTTCGCGGCACCTCCCTCGTCGGCGTCGTCGGCGCCGTCCCCGTCGCCGTTCGCGCTGCTGCCCGCCGGCACCCCGCTGCGGCGCTCGCCGAAGGCGCTGCTGATCGAGCTGTCCAAGCAGCTGGAGCGCGAGGCGCTGCGCATCGGCCCCACGTGCGTGGTGGCGTCCACGTTCCAGCAGGCGCGGCACTTCACACCCGCCACCCGCAGCCGGTACCGCGACCTGGTGCAGCGCACCGGGTTCGTGTGCGCGCTGGGGGAGGGGCTGCCCGCCGAGCCGGTGCCCGGCCTTCGCGGTGCGGACCTGGCCGAGGACGACCCGGTGCGCGGGGAGTGGGACGTCGTGGTGCTCGGCCCGCACTTCGCCGTGGCGCTGCTGGCCCGCGACCTCGGCGACAGCGGGCCCGACGCCGAGCGCACCTTCGAGTACGCCCTGACGTACGAGCGGGCCACCGCGGTGGCTGCGGCGCAGGCGCTGCTCTCGCGCGTCGCACCGCGCACCGCCGCGCCCGGGGACGCCCCGGCGACCGCACCCGCGCCCGCGCCCGCCGCGACCGGGCCCGCCCACCCCGCCGAGCGCCCCGCGCCGGTGCCGGCCGCGGACGCGCCGGCGTTCAGCCGGCTCGTGCACCGCGTGCTGGGCACCACCTCCCACGGGGTGACGATCTCCGACGTGACCCGCCCCGACCAGCCGCTGGTGTACGTCAACACCGCGTTCGAGGCGCTGTCGGGCCTGCGCGCGGAGGAGGTGCTGGGCCGCAACTGCCGGTTCCTGCAGGGCCCGGACACCGACCCCGTGGCGCTGGCGGAGATCCGCGCGGCCGTCGCCGCGGGCGAGGAGTGGCACGGCGTCCTGCTCAACCACCGCGGCCCCGAGCGCACGCCGTGGTGGAACGAGGTCCGCCTGGCGCCGGTCCTGGACCCCGCCGGGCGCGTGGTGCAGTACGTCGGCCTGCAGGACGACGTCACCGAGCGGGTGCGGGCCCAGCGGGCCCTGGAGGAGGAGCGCGAACGCGCCCGGGAGCTGGCGCACACCGACCCGCTGACCGGCCTGCCGGACCGCCGCCGCACCGCCGAGCAGGTCGAGGCGGCCCTGGCCGCCGACCCGCGCCGCGTGGCGCTGCTGCTGTGCGACCTCGACGGGTTCCGGGCCGTCAACGACCGCTTCGGTCACGCCGCCGGCGACGACCTGCTGGTGGTGGTGGCGCGGCGGCTGCTCCGGGAGCTGCCGCCGGGCGCCTTCGCGGCGCGGCTGGGCGGCGACGAGTTCATCGCCGCGCTGACCGGCCTGGACCCCGCCGAGGCGGTGGCGCGCGCGCACGAGGTCGCCACCCGCCTGGCGCGCGCCGTCGCCGACCCGCTCGCGCTGCGGGGGGTGGAGGTCTCGATCTCCGCCAGCGTGGGCGTCGGCGTGGCCGCCGGTGCGGGGGAGGGGTTCGACGCCCTGCTGCAGCGGGCCGGTGCGGCGGTGCGCGAACGCCGGCGGCGGGTGCGGGGTGAGCGTTCCGCGGCCTCGCGGGGCTGAGGGGGCCGGTGCGGCCGCACGGGTGCCGGAGCGGGTCGTCCACCGACCCTTCCTGACGCTGAGTGACAGCTCGATCGCTCGTGGGCGTCCGTCGTCCCGGCACGGGTCAGCGATCCTCCGAGGAGGTCGCCCGGCGGGTCGCCGATGGGCGACACTCCTGCGGGGGTCCCGCGCGCCCGGCGCCGCGGGAGCACGCACGCACCGCTTCGAGCAGGGGGAGGAACACGCATGGGTAGCCACGTCGTCGTCGCAGGCGGGGGCATCGTCGGCCTGTCCACGGCCTGGGCGCTCAGCCAGCGCGGCCACCGGGTGACCGTCCTGGAGAAGGAGGGCCGGGTCGCCGAGCACCAGACCGGCAACAACTCCGGCGTCATCCACTCGGGCCTGTACTACGCGCCCGGCAGCCTGAAGGCCACACTCGGCACCGTCGGCGCGAAGTCGATGCGCGAGTTCGCCGAGGACCACGGCGTCGCCGTCGACATCTGCGGCAAGCTCGTCGTGGCCACCACCACGCAGCAGGTCCCGGCGCTGCGCCGCCTGCTGGAGCGCGGCCTGGCCAACGGCGTGCCCGTGCGGATGATCTCCCCCGAGCAGGCCCGCGAGTTCGAGCCGCACGTCAGCTGCGTCGCCGCGCTGCGCGTGGAGAGCACCGGCATCGTCGACTACCGCGGTGTGTGCGACACCCTCGCGCAGCTCGTGGAGAAGGACGGCGGCGAGATCCGCTTCGGCTCCGAGATCGTCGGGGTCTCCTCCACGTTCCGCTCCGTCACCGTGCAGACCACCACCGGCGAGGTCACCGGCGACGTGTTCGTCAACTGCGGCGGCCTGCAGTCCGACCGCATCGCCCGCCTGGCGGGCCTGGAGCCCGAGGTGCGGATCGTGCCCTTCCGCGGGGAGTACTTCGAGCTGACCCCGCAGCAGTCGCACCTGGTCAAGGGCCTCATCTACCCGGTGCCGGACCCGACGCTGCCGTTCCTCGGCGTCCACCTGACGAAGATGGTCAACGGGGGCGTGCACGCCGGCCCGAACGCCGTGCTGGCGCTCAAGCGCGAGGGCTACACCTGGCGCGACGTCTCCGCCGGCGACCTGCTCGACACGTTCCGCTGGCCCGGCACGTGGAAGCTGGGGCAGAAGTACTGGCGGACCGGCATCGACGAAGTGCTGCGCTCCGCCTCCCGCAAGCGTTTCCTGGCCAGCCTGCGCGAGCTCGTGCCGGCGCTGGCCGACGACGCCCTCGTGCCCACCCACGCCGGGGTGCGTGCGCAGGCCCTGCACCGCAGCGGCGCGCTGGTGGACGACTTCTACTTCGAGCGCGGCATCCGCCAGGTGCACGTCCTCAACGCCCCCTCGCCCGCGGCGACCGCGGCGCTGGAGATCGGCCGGCGCATCGCCGACGAGATCGACACCGAGGTCTGACGGGCTCAGCAGCACCTCACGAGCGCCCGGTCGCCCCGTCCACGGGGGGCCGGGCGCTCGTGCGCCCGGAGCCCGGTCGCCGGGACGGGCGGGTCGTGGACGCCGCTCGACAGGTGCGCTCCGTGCGCTGCTGATCGCTCCGGGTCGTTGACAGGGGGTGTCGCGCGGCCATAGACAACGCACAGCGGATCCTCGGGAAGCGGTTCCCGAGGTCACCCCCGCCGCACGCGTCCCCGCCCCCTCGGCGCGTCGTCGCCGCCTGCTCCTGGAGCCCCATGCGCACCTCCGCACCCCGTGAGCGCCGCACCGCCCGCTGGCTCACCGGCCTGTCCGTCCTCCCGCTGACCGCGACCGTGGCGCTCGCCGGTGGCCTGCCCGCCACCGCCGCGCCGCTCGACCCGCTGGCGCCGCCGCCGTGCACCACCGAGGTGCGCCAGCTCCCGATCAACGAGTTCACCAGCCACGCCGAGCTCGGCAACGAACTGCGGCGCATCGAGGCCGTCAGCGAAGGGCGGCTCACCGTCTCCGAGATCGGCCGCTCGAACCGGGGCCGGGAGATCTGGGCCGCGACCGTCGGCACCGGCGACAAGGTGATGCTCCTCAACGCGGAGATCCACGGCAACGAGAAGGTCGGCCCCGACGCCGTCCTGCGCGTCCTGGACCGGCTCGCCACCTCCGACGACCCGTCGACCCAGCGGTTGCTGTCCTCGGTCACCGTCGTCGCGGTGCCCAAGCTCAACGTCGACGGCGCCGAGCTGGACCGCCGCGGCAACGACCGCACCTGGGCCGAGGTGGTCGCGCAGTTCCCGCAACTGGCCCCCAGCCAGCCCGCCTGGAACTACATCCAGCGCCTCCAGCAGGGCGACGACTACATCACCCGGCCCGGTTTCGACCTCAACCGCGACTTCCACGCCGACCTCGGTCACGTTCCCGACCCCGCCGACCTGCCGGGTACCCCCCAGGACTTCGGGTGGTTCCTCAACCCCGAGTCGCAGGCGCTGCGCGACCTGTACCTGGACCTGCAGGAGCGCTTCGACGGCGTGGACGGGTTCCTCGACATCCACCACCAGGGTGCCTGCGTCGCCCGCGACGACACGAACGAGCTCATCGACGTCGCCGTCGACTACCCGCCGCTGCCGGACTGGGAGTTCGAGCCCGGCGGCAAGTACGCGGAGTACCAGAACGCGCAGGACTCCTCGCGCCAGCTGGCCCTCTCGGCGTTCAACGGCATCGAGCAGGCCGGTTTCCTGCCCGTGCGGTACTCCCACGCACCCGAGCGCGACCTGCCCGGCCAGGCCCGTTCGGCGTTCGCGCTCAACGGGACCCGCACCGTGCTGTTCGAGATCCGCGGCCAGAGCCAGACCCTCGGGCAGGCCGGCCGCGAGCGGTTCACCCGTGCCACCGTCGCGGGCATCGAGCGGATGCTCACCGACCTGGCGACCGGGGCCGTGGACCGCCTGGACCCGCGCGCCTACGAGACGCTGCCCGACAGCGTCCAGCTCACCCCGGACGGGCAGGTCGTCCCGGACGTGCAGAGCGACGCCGAGGTCGACTGACCCCTCGACCTGACGGTCCCGGGCTGCCGCCCGGCCGGACCCGTCGTACCCTCGCCGGGGTGACGGGCCGGAAGCCGGGCGGCAGCTCCTTCGAGAGCTGGGTCGAGCGGCAGGTGCGCGAGGCCGCCGAGCGCGGCGAGTTCGACGGCCTGCGCGGGGCCGGGCAGCCGCTGCGCCACCTCGACCGGCCGTTCTCCGCGGAGGAGTGGGCCGCCGAGAAGGCCCGCCGGGAGGGTTTCGACGTCTCGGCGATGCTGCCCCCGGCGCTCGCGCTGCGCCGCGAGCGGGAGGAGCTGCTGCGCGACGCCGGGCGACTGCGCTCGGCCGCCGACGTCGACGCGGTCGTGGCCGGCTTCAACGACCGGGTGCGCGAGCTGTACCGGCGCCCCGCCGACGGGCCTCTCGTCGTGGTCGCGCTGCTCGACGCCGCCGAGGTGCGCGAGCGGTGGGAACGGGCTCGCCCCGCTCCGGCCCCCGCCCGGGAACCGCCCGCCGCGGTGGTGCGGCGCCGCCGGTGGTGGCGCCGCGCGCGGTGAGCGCACCGGTGCCGAAAGCCGTAGCGGCGCTCCGGCAGCGCCGCTACGGTCCCCGGCGTGCACGCCGACTTCGACCCCGGTGTCCCGACGACCGGCCGCGTGCGACTGCGCGACGGGCGCGTCCTCGCCCACGCCGAGCACGGCGACCCGGGCGGCCGTCCCGTCCTGCTGGTGCCCGGTGCTGCGTCCGGTGGCCTCGTCACCCCCGGCGAGGGGCCGCTGCGCCACCTCGGCGTCCGGCTGGTCACCGTGGAGCGCCCCGGTCTGGGCGCCTCCGACCCGTGCCCCGGGGCGACGTTCACGAGCGTGGCCGAGGACCTGCGCGAACTCGTCGCCTCCCTCGGGACCGGGCCCGTGCCGTGCCTGGCGCACTCCCAGGGCGCCCCCTTCGGGCTGGCTGCCGCCGCGGCGGGGGTGGTCAGCCGCCTGGTGCTCGTCTCCCCGGCCGACGAGGTCGCCCGCCCGGAGTTCCGCACGGCTCTGCCGCCGGGTTTCGCCGCCCTCGTCGACCTCGCCGCCCGGGACCCCGGGAGGGCCTACGACGCCTTCGCCGGGTTCACCGCGGCCTCGATGTTCGAGCTGGTCCTCGGCCGCGTCGCCCCCGCCGACGCCGCCACCTACGGCCGGGGGGACTTCCGCGCCTGGTTCCGACGGGTCCTCGACGACGGTTTCCGGCAGGGACCGGACGCCTACGCGCGCGACACGGTGCTGGCCGTGCGCGAGTGGGGCCTGCCGCTGGAGGCGATCGCCGTCCCCGTCGAGGTGTGGCACGGCGACCTGGACGGCACCCACTCGCCCGACGTCGGCGCCACCCTGGCCGCGCGGGTCCCCGGCGCCCGGCACCGCGTCGTCGCCGGCGCCGGCGGATCCCTGCTCTGGTCGCACGCCGAGGACGTGTTGCGGGCGGCGCTGGGCCCAGCGGTCGCCCTCGCCGCCGCAGCCGGGGAGACTGGGGGCGCACCCGACCTCGCGGAGGCACCGTGACCCCGGCCCTGTCCGCCGTCGTCCTCAACGACCACGCCCCCGCGCGGTTCACCGCCGCCGTGCGCGAGGTCGAGGCCGCCGGCCTGCGCACCGCCTTCACCTACGACCACCTGTCCTGGCGCGACATGCGCGAGGGCCCGTGGTTCAACGCCGTGCCGCTGCTGGCCGCAGCGGGTGCGGCGACGAGCACCGTGCGGCTGGGCACCCTCGTCGCGTCCCCGAACTTCCGGCACCCGGTGACGTTCGCCTCCGAGGTGATGACGCTGGACCACGTGTGCGGCGGGCGGTTCGAGCTGGGGGTGGGCGCGGGCACGTCGGCGCACGACGCCGCCGTCCTCGGCGCCGGGGCGCTCACGCCCGGGCAGCGCCAGCGCCGCTTCGAGGAGTGGACGGCCCTGCTGGTCCGGCTGCTCTCGCAGCGGGTCACCGACGAGCGGGGCGAGTTCTTCACCGCTCACGACGCGCGCGCCGTCCCCGGGCCGCTGCAGCCGGGCGGGGTGCCCGTGACGATCGCCGCCGCCGGGCCCCGGGGGACGGCCTTCGCCGCCCGTGCCGGGGACGCCTGGGTCACCTACGGCGACCCGTCGGCGGCCGGTGCCGAGGCGGTCACCGCCGGGTACGTCGAGGCGGCCGGGCGGTTCGAGCGCACCCTCCGCGAGGTCGCCCCCGGCCGATCGCCGAGGCGCCTGGCCCTGGTGGGCCGCGACGAGACGGCCGTCTTCGCCCGCTACCGGGAGTTCGCGGAGCGGCTGGCGGCGGCGGGGTTCGACGAGGTCGTCGTGCACTGGCCCCGCCCCGACGGCCGCGGCGTGCCCGCCCGTGCGCTCGCGGGCGTCCTGCGCACCCACGGCCTCGCCGTGCCCCCCACCGCGGCGGTCTGACCGGTCACAGCCGCTCCCACAGCTGCGACCAGACCAGTTCGGCGGCGCCGGTCAGCGGGCCGTCGTCGCCGAGGGCCGCCGGCACCAGGGCGGGCGGGGCGCTGCGGCGCGAGCGCATCAGGCCGTCCTCGCAGGCGCCGCGCACCTCGTCGGGCACGACCGCCAGGAGCCGGGCGGCCAGGCCGCCGAGGGTGACGAGGTCGGCGTCCAGCGCGTTGACGAGGCCGCCGGCGCCGCGCCCGAGCGAGGTGCCGACCGCGCGGGCGGCGTGCAGGGCGTCCTCGTCGCCCGCGGCGGCGCGCTCCAGCGCCCGCCGCGCGTAGGACACGGGGTCCCCGGGCGGGGCCTCGCCGAGGGCGCGGGCGAACGCGGTGCCGTCCAGGGTGGTGCCCCAGCAGCCGTGGGCGCCGCACGGGCAGCGCACGGCGGGGTCGCCGAAGGGCACGTGGCCGAACTCCCCGGCCAGGCCGTGGGCGCCCTCCAGCGGGTGGCCGCCGGTGGTGACGGCACCCCCCAGACCGGCGTCCACGTGCAGGTGCAGGTGCACCGCCGCGCCGGTGGCGGCCCCGCGGCGCGCCTCCCCGACGGCGGCGAGGGTGGCGTCGTTGCCGGCCAGGAAGACCTCCCCCTCGGCGGCCAGGGCGGCGCGCAGGTCCAGGCCGCGCCAGCCGAGGATCGGCGCGTCGAGGAGGTGCCCGTCGTGCACGAGGCCGGGCACGGCCACGCCCAGCCCCCGCACCCGCCCCGGCGCCCTGCGCCGCAGCCGGCCCGCGGCGGCGCGCACGGCACGCAGCACGGCGGTGCCGTCGCCGCCGTCGTGGGTGCCGCGCTCGGTGGCGACCGGTGCGCCGCCGAGCGCGACGGCGCCCACGGCCCAGCCCTCGTGGCTGACGACGGCACCGAGGACGAGCGGTCCCGCCCGGTGGGGGACGAGGTGGCGGGTGGGGCGCCCGCGACCACCGCCGGGGGCGGCGGGGCGCTCGTCGATCAGGTGAGCGGACGTCAGGCGGGCCACGAGGTCCGCGGTCGTCCCTGTGCCCGTGCCCAGGGTCCGGGCGGCTTCGGCCCGGGTGAGGTCCGGTCGCTCGTGGGCCAGGCGCAGCAGCTCCTCGCCCCGGGCCGTCAGCGTGCCCACGGGTACCGCCCCCTTTTGCTCGCTCTCAGAGTATTTTGGTGCGGTGCGCACCGGCGACCAGGCTTCCACGACCACCACCGGCGCCGGCGCGCCCCGCCGGCTCCCCGTGGGCACGCTGGCCCTGCTGTCCGCGGCGGTCGCCGCCGCCGTCAGCACCGAGGTGATGCCCGTCGGGCTCCTGCCCCAGCTCGCCGACGCGTTCGCCGTGCCCGAGGACCGCATCGGGTGGTGGATGTCCGCGTACGCCCTCGTCGTCGCGCTCGGCGCCGTCCCCGTGACCGCCCTGGTCGCGCACCGCTCACCGCGCGGGGTCCTCGTCGCGCTGCTGCTGGTGTACGCCGCGGCCAACGGCCTCGTCGTCGTCGCCGGCACCACCGGCGGCTACCCGCTCGCGCTCACCGCGCGCCTGCTCGGCGGGCTCGCCCACGCCGGGCTGTTCTCCGTCGCGGTCGCCACCGCGGTCGCCGTCTCCCCGCCCGGGCGCTCCGGGCGCGCCGTCGCCCTCGTCAACACCGGCATCACCCTGGCCCTGGCCCTCGGCGTGCCCCTGGGCAGCGCCGCCGGGACGGCCTGGGGCTGGCGCTGGGCCTTCGCCGCGACCACGGGTGCGCTCCTGCTGCTCGCCGCGGCCGCCGCCGTCCTGGTGCCCGCCCGCGCGCCCGGGACCGGCCTGCCCGGTCCGCGCACCGGCGAGCACCCGCGACGCGGCGGGGGCGGCGTGCTGGCGGCGTTGCGCGGGCGCCGCCTGCTCCTCGTCGCCCTCACCACGGCGGTGCTGACCCTGGGGCACTACAGCGCCTACACCTACGTCACGCCGCTGCTGCTGCGCGCCGGCGTCGGCGAGGGGGCGGTGAGCCTGGCGCTGCTCGGCTACGGGCTGGCCAGCTTCGCCGGTCTGCTCCTGGCCGGTGCCACCGCCGACCGCCACCCGCTGGCCGCCCTGCGCGCCGTGGTCGCCGTGGTCGCCGCGTGCCTGCTCGCGCTCGCGCTCGGATCCGGCCACGCCGCCGCGACCGTCGCGGCCGTGGTGGTCTGGGGCGCCGCGTTCGGGGCGCTGCCCTCCCTGCTGCAGACCGCCGCGCTGCGCGCCACCGACGTGCCCGGGGCGGCGCCGGCCGTCGTGAACTCGATGTTCAACGTCGGCATCGCCGCCGGCGCCTGGGTGGGCGGGCGCGTCCTGCTCGGCGCCGGCCCCGTCCCGCTCGCCCTGACGGGGGCGGCGCTGGCCGTCACCGCCCTCGCCGTCGCGTCGCGCCTCGGCCCCGCGCTGGCCCGCTGACCGGAGCGGGCCGGGGACGGCAGGAGGCCCCCGGCCGGGTGGGCCGGGGGCCTCCCGCAGAGGCGTACGAGGTGGCCGGGTCAGCCCTTCAGGCCGGTGCCGGCGACACCCTCGACGATGCGGCGCTGGAAGAGCAGGAACAGGATCACCAGCGGCAGGGCGCCGAGGATGGACGACGCCTGGATGTCGGAGTAGCGCTGGCCGAACGAGCCCTGCACCGTCGCCAGGCCGACCGGGATGGTCATCAGCTCCGGGTTGGAGACCACGAACAGCGGCAGCAGCAGGTTGTTCCAGACGTTGACGAACGCCAGGATCGCCATCGCGGAGACGACCGGCTTGGACAGCGGCATGATGATGGAGCGGTAGATGCGCCAGAAGCCCGCGCCGTCGATGCGGGCGGACTCCTCCAGCTCCTTGGGCAGGCCGTCGAAGAACTGCTTGAAGACGAACACCGCGATGACGTACGGGACCTGCGGGAGGATCACCGCCCAGTAGGTGTTGAGCAACGAGACCGCGTCGAGCATCTGGAAGATCGGCACCACCAGCACCTGGTTGGGGATCATGATGCCGGCGAGCATGAGGATGAAGACCAGGCCGCGCCCGCGGAACTGCAACCTGGAGAGGGCGTATCCGCTCATCGACGCGAACACGACGGTCAGCGCGGTGGTGACCGCGGCGGTGAAGAAGCTCGCCAGGTACCAGTCCCAGATGGCGCCGTCGCGCAGGATGTTGGCGTAGGGCTCGAACGTCACGCCGCCGTGGGCGAGGATCTCCTCGGCGCCGACCGCGGACACGCTGTTCGGCGTCAGCGACGTCTTGATTGCCCACAGGCTGGGGATCAGCCACAGGACCGCGAAGACGCCCAGGACGACGCCGCACACCACGTTGAAGGCGCGGGTGCTGTTCTTCGACGAGTCCGTCACCCGGCGCGGCGGCGGAGCCGCGGCCGAGATCCCGGGGGTGCGGCGCGACGCGCTGCTCGTTCCGGTCGCCATGTCAGGCCCTCCTCTCCTGCGCGCGGTCGATGAGATGCCGCAGCACTGCGATGATCACGATGACGATGAACAGCAGCACCGACGCGGCCGAGGCGGCACCCACGCGGAAGTCCGTGAAGGCCGACGTGGTGATGAGCCCGAGCGCCACCTCCGTCGAGATTCCCGGGCCACCGCCGGTCATGAGGTAGACCTGGTCGAAGATCTTCAGGCTGGCGATGATCTGGAGGAGCACGACGAGCGTCGTCGTGCGGCTGAGCATCGGGATGGTGATCCACTTGATCTGCTGCCACGGTGAGGCGCCGTCCAGGGCGGCCGCCTCGTAGAGCTCGCGCGGGATGTCCTGCAGCCCCGCGAGGTAGAGGATGAAGTTGAACCCGATCGTCCACCAGACCGTGGTGACGGCGATGCCGACCATGGCGATGCTCGGGGTGCCGAGCACGGGCGCCGGGTCACCCACGCCGAACCAGCCCTGGACCACCGCGAGCAGGCCGCTGGCCGGGGTGTAGATGAAGTTCCAGATGAGCGCGATGGCGGCGGACGGCAGGATGAACGGCACGAAGAACGCCAGCCGGAAGAGCGCCTGGCCCCGCCGGACGCGGTTGGCGAGCACGGCGAACACGAAGGAGAGGATCACCAGGGGCGGCGTCGTGTAGAGCGTGAACTGAAGGGTGTGCCACATCGCCGACCAGAACTCCGGCCGGGTGAGCATCTCCTGGTAGTTGCCGAACCCCGCGAAGGAGCCGAAGCCCTCCTGGACGATCGAGGTGTTGAAGAAACTGGCGATGACCATGTAGATCGTCGGCCAGATGAGGAACAGCACGTAGAACAAGGCGAAGGGTGCGATGAACAGCCAGGCGGGCCTGGTGTCGCCCGCGCGCATCCTGTCCTTCTTCAGCGGCTGGGAGGCGGCCACGCCGGGTTGCGTGATGGTCGATGCACTCACGAGCGGCTCTCCTGTCGGCGCGAGCGGGTCTGCGGCGCGGCGGTCATGACAGCGGGTCCGCCGTGTCGGCGTAGGTCTGCAGTTGCGAGCGCATGCTGGCGATGGCCTCCTGCGGGGTGGCGATGCCCTGCATCACCAGGCCGATCTGCGCGCCGACGATGGTCTCGAAGTTCGACCCCGAGCCGGAGTACCAGGCGGGGGAGTCGTACACGGCGTAGTCGGCGGCCTGCACGTAGCCGGACTGCGGGACCAGCTCCTGGTACTCCGAGCTGCGCAGCGCGGGCAGGTACGCCGGGACGTGGCCGCCCTTCGCCCACGCCAGGCTCTGGTCGAGCATCGACTTGACGAAGCCCATCGCCCGCTGCAACTGGTCCGGGCTGCGCTCCATCGTCGGCAGGACGAAGGCGTGGGAGTCGGCCTGGCAGGCCGGCTGGTCGAACAGCTGGGGGACGGGCACCATCCCGAACTCCAGCCCGTCGACGCTCTGGGCCGTGGTGATCTCCCACTCGCCCTGCAGGTAGAAGGCCGACTGCCCGGTGAACATCAGCGTCTGCGACCCGGCGTAGTCGGTCGTCTCCGGCATCAGCCCGCTCTCGGTGAGGCTGCGCAGGTACGCCAGCGTGTCCGCCACCAGTTCCTCGTTGAACGTCAACTCGGTACCGCCCTCGGCCAGGAACGGGGTGCTGCCGGTGCGCTGGGAGTACAGCGTCTGGAAGAAGCGCCAGGGCGTCGCGGTCTCGCTGACCGTCGCCACGCTGGCGCCGTAGGCCCCGGTGACCTCCTTCGCCGCCGTCAGCGCCGCCTCCCACTGCTCGGTGCCCTCGATGGTCACGAGCTGGTCGTCGGCGTCGAGGAGCCCGGCCTCCCGGCACACGCCCTTGTTGTAGAAGAGCACGAACGGGTGGGTGTCCAGCGGGATGGCGTAGGCCCGGCCCTCGACCTGCACCGCCTCCCACACCTTCGGGGTGAAGTCGTCCGGCGACAGGTCCACCAGGGCGAGCACCTCGTCGGTGATCTCGCTCAGCAGGCCGGCGCGGGCGAGGTTCGTCGCCCGCGTCGCGTGGGCGACGGCCACGTCCGGGGGCTTGTCGCCCAGGGTCGCCAGCGAGACCTTCGTGTAGTAGGGGTTGCCCCAGGCGAACGTCGCGGACTGCAGCGAGGACGGGCCGCCGTGCTGCCTCTCGTACTCCTCGAGCATGAGCTGCAGGCGCGCGCCGTCACCGCCGCCGAAGAGGTTCCAGAAGGTCACGGTCCCGGGCGCGAGTTGGGTGCCCGCGACACCGGCCGCGAAGGGCGTGCCGCACCCGGAGGTCGTCGCGGCCAGCCCGAGGCCGCCGGCGGCGAGGCCGCCGTGGAGGAGGGAGCGCCGGGTGAGTGCCCGGCGTCCTGGTGCAGGTGGAGAACTGGTCACGCCGTCCGTCCCTCGACCGGGCGGGGACTCCGATGTCCCCGCTGGTGCTCTCGGACGCTAGCACCTGCCTGCAACGTTGTCAGGGCTCCGGGGAGGTGTTGCCCGAACCGTGACGGCGGCGCCATGCTGCCGGTGATCCACCCCTCGACGAGGAGGCACCCGTGCCCGAGGCCACCGGCCGCTCCGACCACCCCCGCGACGTCCCCCGGCCGGAGCACCCGCGCCCCTCGGTGCGCCGCCCGGACTGGCTGTGCCTGAACGGCCGCTGGGGGTTCGAGGTCGACGCCGGTGACTCCGGCCTGGAGCGCGGTCTGCTGGATCGCCCCCTGGCCGGGGCGATCACCGTGCCGTTCGCGCCGGAGTCGGAGCTGTCGGGGGTGGGGACCACGGACTTCCTGCCCGCGGTCTGGTACCGCCGCGAGGTGGAACTGCCCGGGGAGTGGGCCGGCCGGCGCACGTTGCTGCACTTCGGGGCCGTCGACCACGACGCCACCGTGTGGGTGGACGGCGAGGAACTGGCCCGCCACCGCGGCGGCTTCACCCCGTTCACGGTCGACCTGGGCCACCGCCGCGGCACGGTGACGGTCGTGGTCCGCGCCCGCGACAGCAGGTGGGGTCCTCAGGCGCGCGGCAAGCAGTCCACCCGCTACGCCAACTACGAGTGCTTCTACACCCGCACCACCGGCATCTGGCAGACGGTGTGGCTGGAGCCGGTGCCCGACGTCTCCCTGGCGCGGCCCAGGATCACCCCGGACGTCGCCGGCGCGGCGTTCCACCTGGAGCAGCCGCTGCGCCGCTCGGGAACCGGACGGGCGGGGGAGCGCGCCGGCTGGAGCCTCCGGGTCACGGTGTCCGACGCGGACGGCGAGGTGCTGACCGCCTCCGTGCGCGCCGACCTGGACCTGTCGCCGCGGCTCGCGCTGGCGCTGCCGCAGGGGCGGGTGCGGCTGTGGTCGCCGCAGGACCCGCACCTGTACGACGTGCGGATCGCCCTGCTGGACGCGGGAGGCGCCGAGGTGGACGCGGTGGACACGTACGCGGGCCTGCGCTCGGTCTCGATCGACGGCGAGGCCGTGCTGCTCAACGGCGAGCCGGTGTTCCAGCGCCTCGTGCTCGACCAGGGCTACTGGCCCGACGGGCTGATGACCGCCCCCAGCGACGCGGCGCTGGTGCGCGACATCGAGCTGTCGCTGGCGGCGGGGTTCAACGGCGCCCGGCTGCACCAGAAGGTCTTCGAGGAGCGCTTCCTCTTCCACGCCGACCGCATGGGGTACCTGTGCTGGGGGGAGTTCGGCGACTGGGGCGCCGCCGAGCGCGGCACCGAGCTGGACCGGGAGTTCCAGCGCCCCACCGCGTCCTTCGTCACGCAGTGGCTGGAGGCCCTCGAGCGCGACCACTCGCACCCCGCGCTGATCGGCTGGTGCGGCCTGAACGAGACCTACCAGCGCATCACCGACCGGATCACCGTGCTGGACGACGTCACCCGCGGGATGTTCCTGGCGGCCAAGGCGATGGACACCTCCCGTCCCGTCCTGGACGCCTCCGGGTACTCGCACCGCGTCGCCGAGTCCGACGTGTGGGACTCGCACAACTACACGCAGGACCCCGTCGAGTTCGCGCAGGAGGTCGGTGGGCTGGCGCGGGGCGCGGCGCACACCAACCGGGGCGAGGAGGGGCAGGAGTGGTCGGTGCCCCACGGCGGTCAGCCCTGGTTCTGCAGCGAGTTCGGTGGCATCTGGTGGCGCCCGGACACCGAGGCGAGCGACTCCTCCGTGGACCGCGGCGGGGAGTCCTCCTGGGGGTACGGGCGGGCGCCGCGCAGCGAGGAGGAGTTCCACGAGCGCTTCGCCGGCCTGACCGCAGCCCTGCTCGACGACCCGCTGGTGTTCGGCTACTGCTACACCCAGCTCACCGACGTCTTCCAGGAGCAGAACGGGATCTACTCCTTCGACCGCTCCACCAAGCTGGACGTGGAGCGGGTGCGCGCCGCCCAGCAGCGCCCCGCGGCGATCGAGCAGGCGTGGCGCTCCCGGGCGGACGGGCC
The DNA here is from genome assembly GCF_050871405.1 of Kineococcus esterisolvens. Lineage (NCBI taxonomy): Bacteria > Bacillati > Actinomycetota > Actinomycetes > Kineosporiales > Kineosporiaceae > Kineococcus > Kineococcus esterisolvens. The sequence continues at coordinate 20,302 of NZ_JBJLRI010000027.1, read as the reverse complement.
GGGGCGCGCGTAGGGTCCGGGCCATGGAGTACCGACGACTCGGACGGTCGGGGCTGCGCGTCTCGACGATCACCATGGGCACGATGACGTTCGGCGGCAGGGGCGCCTTCGCGAACGTGGGGAACACCGACGTGGCGCAGGCCCGCCGCCAGGTGGACCTGGCGCTGGAGGCGGGGGTGAACCTCTTCGACACCGCGGACATCTACTCCGACGGCGTCAGCGAGGAGATCACCGGGGAGGTGCTGCAGGGCCGCCGCGACGACGTCCTCATCGCCACCAAGGCGCGCATGGTCACCGGACCGGGCCCCAACGACGGCGGCGCCTCGCGCTACCACCTCGTGCGCTCGGTGGAGCGCAGCCTGCGCCGCCTGCGCACCGACCACCTGGACCTGTACCAGATCCACGAGTGGGACGGGCAGACCCCGCTGGAGGAGACGCTGGAGGCGCTGGACACGCTCGTGCGCTCCGGCAAGGTCCGCTACGTCGGTGCCTCCAACTACGCCGGCTGGCAGCTGATGAAGGCGCTGGCGGTGGCCGACGCCCGCGGCTACCAGCGCTACGTGTCCCAGCAGATCCACTACACGCTGCAGGCGCGCGACGCCGAGGACGAGCTGGTGCCGCTGACGCTCGACCAGGACCTCGGCATCCTGGTGTGGAGCCCGCTCGCCGGCGGGCTCCTGTCGGGCAAGTACCGCCGCGACCGCAGCGCACCGGAGGGCTCGCGGCACCTGAGCGAGTGGAGCGAGCCCCCCGTGCACGACGAGGGCAAGCTGTTCGACGTCGTCGACGTGCTGGTCGAGGTCGGCGAGGCGCACGGCGTCTCGGCCGCGCAGGTGGCGCTGGCCTGGCTGCTCGGCCGCCCCGGCGTGACGTCCCTGGTGATCGGCGCGCGCACCGAGGAGCAGTTGCGCGACAACCTCGCCGCCGCCGACCTGGAGCTCACCGGCGAGGAGCGCCGCCGCCTGGACGAGGTGAGCGCCGTGCCGCTGCGCTACCCGCACTGGCACCAGGCCGCCACCGCGAAGGACCGGCTGTCCGCCGCCGACCTGTCGCTGCTGGGGCCGCACCTGAGCTGAGCTGAACCCGGGCCGGGGCCCGACCGGCCCCGGCCCGGTCCGGTCGTCACTGTGAGCGACGACTACTATGCGCAGGAGCACCCGGCCCAGACCTCGCCGGGCGTGCACCCGGCGCGGCCGTGCGCCCGGGAGGCGTCGTACGGAGGTCCCACCCCCATGCAGGACAGCGCCCTGGCGCGCGAGCAGCGGCAGGAACCGGCGGCCGAGCAGGAGCGGGAGCTGGAGCGGCTGCGCACCGAGGTCGCGCAGCTGCGCGCGGCCCTGGAGCGCCGCCCGGTCATCGACATGGCCAAGGGGGCCGTGATGGCGGTCGCCCGGTGCGACGAGGGGACCGCCTTCGAGCAGCTGTCGCGGGTCTCGCAGCGGCACAACGTCAAGCTGTTCGACCTCGCCAGCGCCCTGCTGCAGGACCTGCCGGCCGCCGACGTCCCGCCCCGCGAGCAGCTGCCCGTGCCCGCCACCGTGCGCGACGCCCGCGAGCTCGCCGCGCGGCACTGGACGCGCGCCTGAGCGGACGGGGTCCCCGGCTCCACCGGGGACCCCGTCGCGTCAGGTGCCCGGCCCGGCCACGACGGTGGTGTCCCGGCCCGCGCGCTTGCCGCGGTACAGGGCTCCGTCGGCGCGCGCGAGCACCTCGGCCGCCGACGCCCCCGGCGCCCACTGCGCGATCCCGATCGTCGCGCTCTGGCCGTGCGGCACGACCGCGCGGATCCGGTCGGCCACCCGCACCGCCTCCGCGGAGCCGCACCCCGGCAGCGCCAGCACGAACTCCTCACCGCCCCAGCGGGCCAGGGTGTCCACCTCCCGCAGGCACGCGCCGGCCGCCGCGGCGAACTCGCGCAGCAGCACGTCGCCCTCCAGGTGGCCGAAGGTGTCGTTGTAGCGCTTGAAGTGGTCCAGGTCGATCAGGGCGAACGTCAGCGCGGCGCCGGTGCGCTCGGCCCACGCGATCTCCCGGGGCGCCACCTCGTCCCAGCACCGGCGGTTGGCCAGGCCCGTCAGGGCGTCGCGCTCGGCCGCCCGCGCCAGGCGTGCCAGCAGGTCGGCGCGCTCCACGGCGTGCGCGGCCTCGCCGGCGAAGGTGCGCAGCAGCGAGGCCACCGCGGGCGGCAGGGCCGGCAGGGCCCGGTGCCACACCACGCCGAGCACCCCGAGGGGCTCGTCGCCGCGCAGCAGCACCGGCTGCCAGACCGCGGAGGCCGCGCGCACCGACCGCGCGAGCCCCGGGGCGGTACCGGGGTGGGTGGCCAGGTCGGCGGCGAACAGCTGCTCCCCGTCCAGGAACGCCGTCGCCGTCGGGCTGGAGCGGGAGGAGACGTCCACCCGCAGGCGCAGGTGCTCGTCCGCGCCGGTCGACGCGGTGGAGACGAGGGTGTGCGCCGCCTCCGGCTCCAGCAGGTGCACCGCGTCCGCGCCGGTGAGCTCGCGCACCGCCTCGCACACCGCCCGGCGGGGGTCCTCGGCCGTGGCCACCGCCCGCGAGGCGCGCGCCAGCGCCTCCACCTGCTCGGCGTGCTCGGCGAGCTGCGCGTGCGCCTCGGCCAGCGCCGCCTCGCGCCCGCGGGCGGCGGTCACGTCGTGCATCGCCACGACCGCGCCCAGCAGGTTCCCCGTGGCCGTGGACATCGTGCGGGCCGTGCACAGCACGGTGCGCTTCGGGCCCCCGAACGGGACCACGACCACCTCGGCGTCCACGACCTCCTCCCCGCGCAGCGCGCGCTGCAACGGGGAGTCCTGCGCCGTGAGCAGCGTGCGCCCGTCGGGCCGGTACAGGCCGTAGTGGGCGGGCTGGTCCTCCGCGTCGAGGTCGTCGCGGACCGGCTGCCCCAGCCAGCGGATCGCGGTGTCGTTGCCCATCTGCAACCGGCCCTCGGGGTCGGCGACGAGGATGCCCACGTCCACGGTGGCCAGCACCGCCTCGGTCAGCTCCCGGCGGTGCTCCACCTCGGCCATCACCAGCTCGGCCAGGGTGCGCTGCTCCTCGGGGTCCAGGACATCGCGGTGGTCCTCGCCGGCCCGCTGCTCCAGCAGCGGCACCAGCAGCTGCGCCACGTCCTCCAGCCGGGCGAGGGCCAGCGGGCCCGGGTCCGGCACGTGCAGGCACAGCGCGCCCAGCGGCACGCCCCACGCGGTGACCACGGGCACGCGGGCGCACGTGCACGCGGCCCCCGGCTCCAGCGTGCACGGCTCGTCGCCCGTCAGCAGCTCCACGTCGCCCGGGGTCAGGCCGGCGGCGGCCGCCGCCAGGCGCAGGGCGGCCGAGGTCGCGGCGTCGTGCGCACGCGCGGGGGCGCTGCCCGTGCTGGTCGTCACGTGCCCCTCCGTCCCCGTCGCGCACCGGTCCTGCGTCCCTGCTCCATCGGCGCCCGCGGGGGCGGGGTTGAGCGGCGCCACCCGTCCGGGCCCTTCCCGGCCCGTGCACCGGCCGGGCTCAGGCCAGGTCCACCGTGAGCGCCAGGTGGTCCGACAGCGGCAGGCGGCGCGACCCCGCCCCGTCCACCCGCAGCGGGGTGGGGGCGTCACCGCCCACCAGCACGTGGTCGAGCTGGCGCTCGGGCGCGTGCGCGGGGAACGTGTCGGCCCGCACGAGCGGGCGCATCCCGCTGCCGCGGCGCACCGCCTCCGGTTCCAGGTTCAGGTCGCCCATGAGGACCACCGGTGCGGGGGAGCGGTGCAGCGTGCGCGCCAGGCGCCGCAGTTGCCAGGAGTTCCAGCCGGGGACGAACGACAGGTGCGTGCTCGCCACCGTCAGGCAGCGGCCGGTGGCCGGCTCCTCCACGACGGCCACCACGGCCACGCGCGGTTCGTCGCTCACCAGCTGCGGGCGGCGGCGGCCGGGGAAGACCACCGGCACCGTCCAGGGCACCGACGGAAGGCGCACCACCTCCCACGAGCGCACCGGCAGCCGCGACAGCAGGGCGATGCCGTAGGCGGCCTCCTCCGGCTGCTCGCGGCCCGTCGCCGCCATCCACGTGGCACCCGGCGTGCCGGACAGGGCGGCCACGAACCGGTGCTCCCGGGCGCCCAGCGCCTCGGCGGCCACCGCGGTCAGGTCCGCCCGCGCGGACCGCTCCTGCGCGCGGTCCACCTCCTGCAGCGCCACCACGTCCGCGTCGAGCGAGGCGATCGCGGCGGCGTAGCGGTCGACGTCCACCCGGTCGTCCTCGAGCGATCTGCCGTGCAGGATGTTGAAGGTCGCCAGTCGCACCCCCCCAGGGTGCGGCACGAGGGCAGGAGGGGCACGGTGGAGAACACGGGCAGCCACGGCGTCGGTGACGGGGAGGTGGACGCGGGCGTCAACGCGACCGCGACGACGATCGAGCAGCGCCGGACGGCGCTGGTGCGGGTCGCCGCCGAGCTCAAGCGCGCCGAGGTGCCGTTCGCCCTGGCCGGCGGGTACGCGGCGTGGGTGCACGGTGCCCCCGAACCCGTCCACGACGTCGACTTCGACCTGCGCGCGGAGGACGCCGAACGCGTGCGCGAGCACTTCCGCGGTTCCGGGTACGAGGTCCTGGCACCGCCGGAGGACTGGCTGTTCAAGGTCCTCAGCGACGGTGTGGAGGTCGACCTGCTGCACCGCGGTGGCGGGGTCCCGGTCGACGACGAACTGCTCGCGCGCGCCGGGTGGACGGAGGTCCTGTCGGTGGAGATGCCGGTCCTCTCCGCCACCGACGTGGTGGTGCACAAGTTGTGCGCGTTCGACGAGCACACCTGCGACTTCGCGCCGGCGCTGCGGGTGGTGCGCAGCATCCGCGAGGCGGTGGACTGGTGGGCCGTGCGCCAGCGCGTCGAGGGACGGCCGTTCGCACAGGCGTTCGTGCACCTGCTGGAGCTCCTGGAGGTGGTTCCCGCGGCCGGCGGCTGACCCGTGCCGGCTGCGGTTGCCGACCCGGTGCGTCGGTGCTCGACTGTGCCCCGCGGGTGCAGCAGATCGCCTGTTCATCGAGCACGAACTGACGCGGAGGGGTTCCGTGACCGCTCTAGTTCCCGACGTCGGTGCTGTCGTCGCAGCGCCGGCCGACACCACCGGTCCGGCCGTCGAGGATCTCGTCGTGGAGCACTTGGACCTGGCGCGGGGGCTGGCCTCGCGCTACCGCAACCGCGGCGAGTCCTGGGACGACCTGGTGCAGGTCGCGTTCCTCGGCCTGGTCAAGGCCGCCCGGGGTTACCACCCCGGTGAGGGTGCCTCCTTCGCCGCGTACGCCACCCCGACGATCACCGGGGAGATCCGCCGGCACTTCCGCGATCACGGCTGGGACGTCCGTCCCCCGCGCCGCCTGCAGGAACTGCGGTCCCGGCTGCGCTCGGTCGAGCGGGACATGGAGCAGGAGAACGCCGAGGTTCCGGACGAGGACGCGCTCGCCGAGCGGCTGGGAGCCTCCGTCCGGGAGGTCCGCGAGGCGCGGTGCGCCGCGGCGGCCTACTCGGCGGTGTCGCTGGACGCCCGGCTGGGTGCCGACGACGACACGACGATCGGCGACACGCTCGTGGCGTCGGGGGACCCCGTCTCCGTGGTGGACGACCTGGCCTCCCTGGCCCCCGCCCTCGCGGAACTGCCGGACCGGGACCGCCGGATCCTGGCGCTGAGGTTCTTCGCCGACGCCACCCAGTCGCAGATCGCGGCGGAACTCGGCATCAGCCAGATGCAGGTCTCGCGTCTGCTGTCCGCGGTGCTGCGCCGTCTCCGCGAGGCCCTCACCGGGGAACCGGTGGGTTCCCCGGTGAGGGCCGTGCCGGCGCCCGCCGTGCCGGTGAGTCACGTCCCCACCCGGGAACCGGGTTTCGCCGCCGAGCGGCTGCGCAGCGTCGGCGAGGGCGTGCCGGCGTGCTCCCGCATCCCCGCGAGCAGTTCCTCGAGCACGTCGGCCGCCGCGTGACGCGGCTGCCAGCCGAGTTCCGTGCGGGCACGGTTGGTGTCCATGAGGGGAACCGACATGCCGAGGTCGAACCAGCCGGGCTTCACGGGGTGGATGCGTGCGTGGTAGGTGCCGGCCACGGCGGCGCGGGCCAGTCCGCGCGGCATGGGGACGAGCGTCCGGGCGTTCAGCGCCCGGCCCAGGTCGCGACCGCCGAGCACGGGTTCGTCGGCGAGGTTGAACGCCCCACCGGCGCGCTGCTCGACGATCCGCACGAGGCCGTCGGCGAGGTCGTCGGCGTGGATCACCTGGAACCGCACCCCCCGCGGCAGCGGCAGCACCGGTAGCGGCACCCGGCCCAGCGCGCGGGCCGGTACCAGCGCCCCGGCGAAGTACCGGGCGATCTCGCTGGCGGAGTCGTGCTGGAACACCAGTGCCGGGCGCACCCGGGTCACGGTGAGCTGCGGCGCCTGGGGTTCGACGACGTCCAGGTGCGCCTCCAGGGCGGCCTTCTCCCGGGAGTACTGGTGGCTCTGGACACCCGTGGTGGGCCAGCGCTCGTCGACCCGCCGGTCGTCGGCGGGGTGCGGGGCGTAGGCGCCGATCGAGGACAGGTGCACCAGGTGGCCCACACCCTCCTCGCGCACGGCCCGCACGAGGGCACGGCTGCCGCCCAGGTTCACGCGGGCCAGCTCCGCGGGGTCCCGGGCCGGCTGGATCAGCCAGGCCGCGTGCACGACGGCGTCGGCGCCGCGCACCACCCGGCGCAGGTCCTCGTACCGGGCGGGGGCGGCGATGTCCAGGGACGTCCAGGTGGCCGTGTCGTAGGGGGGGCGGTCGGCGGGCGGCAGCCGCCGGCCGATCCCGACGACCTCGTGCCCGGCTCCCTCTGCGTTGCGCTGCGCGAGGCGTCGCAGCAGGGCGGTCCCCACGCTCCCGGCCGCGCCCGTGATGACGATCCGCACGTTCAGTCCTCCTGACCGGTGGCCGGGACGGAACCCGGGGCCACCTCGGTGACGGTGAAACCGCTGGCCGGGCGCGACGGCACCGGCCGGGCCGGCATCCGCAGGTCCTGCGGCGGCACGACGAGTTCCAGCCCCGACAGAACCTCCACCGCCTGGGCGAGCAGGCGCACCGTGGCGGGTTCGCCGGGGCAGCGGTGGCCGGTGCGCGCGTCGCCGCCGCCCTGCGGGACGAAGCCCTGCGAGACCGGGCACACCCCGGCCCCGTCGAAGCGGCCGGGGTCGAACTGCTCCGGGGCGGGCCACGCGGCGGGGTCGCGGTGGGTGCCCACCACGTCCAGCACGAGGCGGTCCCCGGCGCGCAGCCGGTGCCCGGCGACCTCGCCGTCGCGGCGCAGCCGGGTGGCCAGGGCCGGGACGAACGGGTAGCGCCGGCGCACCTCGTGGGCCACGGCCAGGGCCGTGCCCGAGGCGTCGGGTCCACCCGTGCGCGCCTCGGCCACCGCGTGCCGCCAGCGCGGCGACTCGTGCAGGGCCACCGCCGCCTGAGCCACCAGCCACGCCACCGCCACCGTGGGCCGCAGCACGTTCAGCAGTTCCACCGCCGCGGTGCGCTCGTCCAGGAGGCGACCGCCCGGCTCCCGGTGCGCGGCGACGAGCGCCAGCGCGCTGCCCGCGGGTGCGAGCCGGCGGCCCGAGCGCACGTCCCGCACGGCCTGCGCCGCCCAGCGCTCGCAACGGCGCCGCGCCCGCCGCGCCCGCAGGAAACGCGGCCCGGCCGAGCCGAAGCCGTCGACGATCGCGGCCAGCTCGGCGGCGCGAGCGGAGTCGGTCTCCGCGCCGGCGCCCGCCCCGGCCCAGCTCAGCACCGCACGTCCCAGCACGCCGACGGCCTCGTCGAAGACGACGACCCGCTCGCGCCCGGGCCAGCGCCGCACCGCCCGCGCCCACTCCGCGGCGGCGGCGGCCACGAGGCCGTCGACGTGCTCGGGCGCCAGAGCCGCCGTGAACAGGTCCTTGCGCACGCGGTGCTCGGCGTCGTCGAGCCCGTGCACCGCGCCGCGGCCGAACAGGACGTGGCTCAGCGGGGCCGGCACCGCCCCGCGGCGCGCCACCAGGGAGCTGTCGTAGAAGGCGCGCACCCCTTCAGCGCCGCGCACGACCAGGGCCGGGCGGCCCAGCAGGCGCGAGCGGAACGGTTCACCGGTGGGGGAGCCGCGGCGCGGGCGCAGCCGCGGCAGGCCGTCGAAACCCCGGCCCACGAGCGTCAGCAGCAGGTCGGGGGTGCGGGTGCGGACCCGGCCGCCGGCGGCGGGCACGGCCCCGGGCACGGGTGCAGCGCTCGCCGGGGCGTCGCGCAGCGCGCCCGCGGGTGCGGCGGTGGCCGTTGCCGTGGTGGTGCCCATGCCGCCCTGGTACCCACCGGTCCGCGGTCCATGCGCGTCAGGTGGCCGCGCCACCGTCCGGGGCGCCCCCGACGACCTCCCGCGCCACGTCGTGCAGGCGCCGCCGCGCCGTGCGCGCCGTCGCGCGCAGGCGCGTGAACGCCTCCTCGGGGGAGATGCCGTGGCGCTCGGCCAGTACGCCCTTGGCCTGTTCCAGCACCACGCGGCTGTCCAGCGCCCGTTGCAGCTGCTCCTGGACCCGCAGGCCCGCCGCCACCCGCTCCAGCTGCGTGATGCCCACCGCGCCCAGGGACGCCATGGCCCGCAGCACGTCCCGCTCGACCGCGTCCAGCGCGCCCTCGTGCTCGCGGAACACCCCCAGCGCACCGATCGTGCGGCCGGCGACCACGAGCGGCTCGGCGTGCAGCGCGACCACGCCGCGCCGGGCGGCCACCGGCGCCAGGCCCGGCCAGCGGCGCGCCAGGTCCGCCGCGTCGGCGCACTCCACGTGCGCCCCCGTGCGGTGGCTGTCCCGGCACGGGCCCTCGTCCGCCTCCAGCTGGAACAGCTCCAGCTCCTCGGCGGTGCCGCTGGTGCTGGCCAGCAGCTGCAGCCGCTGCCGGGCGTCCTCCACGAGCACCCCCACGGCCCCGGCGCCCAGCAGTTCCCCGCAGCGGTGCACCAGCCCGTCGGCCAGCTCCAGCGGCTCGTCGTGCGCCGCGAGCAGGCCCGCCACCTCGTTCACGGCCGCCGCGACGGCCTGCACCTGGACCGGCACCGCGCCCCCCTCACCCGGCGCCCCCTCGCAGGGGCCGTGACACCTGCCCGAGCGTGCCAGGTGGCCGGTCCGGGCGCGAGGCGCGCGCCCGCGGTTCGGGGTGCCGAGCACCGCCCCGGGGGGTAGGCAGGGGGCATGAGCCTGATCGGCACCCTGTTCGACGCGCCGTCCCGACTGACCGCGCTGGACCCGGTCGCCGCGCGCGCCGGGGCGCTCGCCGACCGCCTGCTGCCCGGCGGGCGGGTGCGCGCCCTGCTGCACGGGCGCCCCTTCGGCCACCCCGCCCACCCGGCGATGGCCATGCTGCCCGTCGGCACGTCGATCTCCGCGCTCCTGCTGGACGCCGCGGCGAGCGCGCTGCCCGGTAGCCGGGGCCTGCACGCACCGGCCCGCGGCCTGGCCGCGGTCGCGCTGGCCTCCGCCGTGCCCACGGCGCTGGCGGGCTGGGCCGACTACACCGGCCTGCACCGCGACCAGCAGCGCACCGCCCTGGTGCACGCCACCGGCAACGCGGTGGCCGTGACCTGCTGGGCGGCGTCGATGCTCGCCGGCCGGCGCGCCGCTCTGCTGCGCACGGCCGGCACCCTGGCCGCCGGCGCCGCCGGCGCCCTCGGCGGTCACCTCTCGTACCGCTGGGCCGCCGGCGCCAACCACGCCGAGCACCTGCCGCACCTGGCCGGCGCCGCGCGGCGGGAGCACGTGGACATCGGCGCGCTGGAGGACCTGCCGGACGGTGAGCTGACCCGTCGGCACGCCGGCGACGCCCCGCTGTGCGTCCTGCGGCGCGGCTCGTCGGTGCGGGCGCTGACCGACACCTGCACGCACCTGGGCGCGGGCCTGCACGGCGGGGAGGTGCGCGAGGGACCCGGTGGCCCGGAGGTCGTCTGCCCGTGGCACGGCAGCGCGTTCCGCTTCGACGACGGCCGCGTCGTGGACGGTCCCGCGACCGCGCCGCAGCCCGCGGTGGACGTGCGGGTCGCCGACGGGCGCGTCCTGGTGCGCGTGGACGGCCCGCCGCAGTCCTGAGGCCGGTCCGGGCCGCCCGGGAGCGGGTCAGCCCAGGAAGATCGCCGGGTCGGGACCGCTGCGGCGCAACCGCACCGCCGCCGGGCGCAGGGCCGCCTCCAGCGAGCGCACCAGCTGCGCGTTGCGCGCCAGTTCCTCCGCGGGGGCGCGGGCGCCGAACAGCGCCAGGCGCTCGGCGTACGCGTCGCGCAGCGCCTCCAGGGAGCCGGGATCGCGCGAGCTGGTGTCGCGCAGGTCGAGGACCGGCCCGCCGGCGAGCGAGCGGTGGGCGGGGAGTGTGCTGAGGGTTTCCACTGGGGGCTCCGGTGTCCGCGCAGGGAGCGGTCCGGCGGGACCGCGTCGGGCCCGGGGGGTGCCCGATCCTCGATGGCACCACGCCCGTTACCGCACGGCAAGGGCGTGCGTGGCGAGCGCCGGGCGGCGGGCGCGCCCCGCGGCCCGGCCGGCCCCGGCCGCGCCCGCGCAGGGCACCGCTGCGGGGGAGGGGTTACGGTCGTGGAGAGGGCGGTGCGGTGCCGTCCGGGGAGAGCGGTGACGTGACGACAGACGGCGTGGCCGGTGCGGTGCGCGCCGGCGGCCGGGCCGCGGGCGGTGCTCTCGCCCGGGTGCGCAGCGCCACCGCGCGGGCCCACGAGGAGCTGGACGGCAGCCTGGACGTGCTGCGCCGCCCGTGGGACGTGGACGTGCACCGTCGGTGGCTGGAGCTCACCCTCGGCCTGCTGGAACCCCTCGAGCGCGACCTGTCCCGGTGGGCCGCGACGGACCCGGCCGCCCTGGACGTCGCCGAGCGCGCCCGCGCCGGGATGGCCCGCGAGGACCTGCGGGCCCTCGGGGCGCAGGAGGAGGAGGTCGCCGCGCTGCCGCTGTGCCCGGACACCCCCGCGATCACCACCCGGGCCCGGGCGCTGGGGGTCTGCTACGTCCTGGACGGCTCCACGCTGGGGGGCAAGCTGATCCGCGGCGCGGTCGTCGCCGCCGGCGTGCCCGAGCGGGCCTGCACCTCGCTCGTGGGACGCCCCGGGGCGGGGCGGCGCTGGCGCGGGACCACCGCCGCCGTCGACGCGCAGGGTGCCGCCGGGGAGCCCGCGGTGGAGGAGGTGGCCGCCGCGGCCGTCGCCACCTTCGACGCCTACCGGCGCTGGCTCGCGCCGCTGGCGCACCGCGTCCCGTGAGCACCCGCCCGGTGCGGCGCGGCTCCGGCGCGGAGCCCGCCACGGGCCCGGCGAGCGGGGCGGAGGTCGCCCCGTACGCGCCCGCCTACGGTCCGGTGGACCTGACGAACTGCGACGTCGAACCCATCCACGTGCCCGGTGCCGTGCAGCCGCACGGGTTCCTGCTGGCGGTCGACCGCGGCACCCACGAGGTCGTCGTCGCCTCGGCCAGCACCGACGCCCTGCTGGGCCGCGAGCCCGGCGACCTGCTGGGGCGGCCGCTGCGCGAGGTGGTCGGCGACCGCCTCGCCGGTGAGGTCCTCGCGCGGGACGCCGCCGACGACGTCGGCGAGCCGTTGCACACCGCGCTCGACCCGGCCGGGGGCCCCTGCACCGACGTGGACGTCGTCCTGCACGTGTCGGGGGAGCGGCTCGTCGTGGAGGTCGAGCCGGTGGGGTCCTCGCCGGGGTTCTCGCCGGTGTCGTACCGGTCGGCGCGCGCGGCGGTGGGCCGGCTCACCGAAGCGCCGTCGGTGGACGCGCTCGTGCAGCAGCTGGCCCGCGAGGTGCGCACCCTGACGGGTTTCGACCGCGTCATGGTGTACCGGTTCGACGCCCGGTGGAACGGCGAGGTCGTCGCCGAGGACCGACGCGACGACCTCAACGCGTTCCGGGGGCTGCGCTACCCGGCCTCCGACATCCCCGCGCAGGCCCGGCGCCTCTACGCGGTGAACTGGACCCGGCTGATCGCGGACGTCGGCTACACCCCCTCACCCCTGCACCCGGTGCTCGACCCGGGCACCGGCGCACCCCTGGACCTGTCGCACTCGGTGCTGCGCAGCGTCTCGCCGATCCACGTCGAGTACCTGCGGAACATGGGCGTCAGCGCCTCCATGTCGGTGTCCCTGGTGCTGGACGGCCGGTTGTGGGGCCTGATCGCGTGCCACCACTACTCCGGTCCGCACCGGCCCAGCTACGACGCCCGCTCGGCAGCGGAGTTCCTGGGGCAGACCGCCTCGCAGCTCATCGCCAGCCGGGAGCGCTCCGACGAGCGCGACGAGGCCCTGCACGCGCAGGAGCTGCTCGCGGCGCTGGTCGCCGACGCCACCGGATCGGGCGGCGACCCCTTCGCCGCCCTCATGGCCGACCAGCGGCTGCTGGACCTGCTCTGCGCGGGCGGCGCGGCGCTCGCCGACGGCGGCCGGCTGGTGACCCTGGGGACGGTCCCGGACACCGCTGCGCTGCGGCGGATCTCCTCGCTGCTGGCCCGCGGCGACGGGGCCCCCACCCTCACCGACCACCTCGCCTCGCTGGACCCGGGGCTGTCGGCGGTCGAGCGGATCGCCTCGGGCGCGCTGCGGGTGGGGCTGGGCGCGGACCGCTGGCTGCTGTGGGTGCGCCCGGAGCAGCAGGAGGTCGTCGACTGGGGTGGGGACCCGCGCAACAAGGAGATCGCCGCGGCCGAGGGCCCGGGTGTGCGGCTCAGCCCGCGCAAGTCGTTCGACAAGTGGCGCGAGGTGGTGCGCGGGCGCAGCGTGCCGTGGCAGCGCTGGCAGGCCGTCGCCGCCGACCGGCTGCGCAGCCAGCTCACCAGCATGGTGCTGGGACGCGTGCGCGACCAGATCGCCGTCGCGGAGTCGCTGCAGCGCGCGGTCGTGCTGGAGGAACCACCGGCGCTGCCCGGTCTGGACGTGCTGGCCCGCTACCGCCCCGCCAGCGGCAGCCAGCTCGGCGGGGACTGGTGGGACGTGCTGGAACTGCCCGGCGGGCGCGTCGCCGTCGTCGTCGGGGACGTCTCCGGCCACGGCGTGCACGCGGCCGCCGCGATGGCGCAGCTGCGCACCGCCTCGCGCGCCTACCTGCTGGAGGGGCACGGTCCCGGGTCCGCGCTGGACCGCCTCGACGCGCTCGTGGCGTCCGTGCTCACCGAGCACACGGCCACCGCCGTCGTGGCGGTGCTGGACCCGGCCACCGGCACCGGCCGGGTGGCCAGCGCCGGGCACCCGCCGCCGCTGCTGCTGGACGGCGGCGCGTCGCTGCTGCCGGTGACGCCGCGGCCGCTGCTGGGGGTGGCCACCGGCAGCGCCCGGGAGGCGCCGGTGCGGCTGCCGGACGGCGGGGTGCTGGTCCTGTACAGCGACGGGCTCGTGGAGCGCCGCGGGGTGTCGCTGGACGAGACGATCGAGCAGCTGCGCGCCGCGGCCGGGCGTTCGGCGCACCTGCCCCTGCCGGAGCTGGCCGACCACCTCATGACGGTCGTGCCGGGCGCGGAGGGCGACGACACCACGCTGGTCCTGGTGCGCTGCGCGCCGGCCACCGGGTAGCGGTCGTGGCGGCGGTGGTGGCCGTGGTGGCGGGGTAGGGTCTTCGGGCGGTGTCCGGTGCGCAGTCCGGTGCGCAGGAGGTCACGTGAGTCGCTCGCCCGAGAGCACGGCGCCCGCCCCGGCCGGCCATGTCGCGGCCGAGGCCGCGCGGCGCCGCACGCTCGCCATCATCAGCCACCCCGACGCGGGCAAGTCCACGCTGACGGAGGCGCTGGCCCTGCACGCCCACGCCATCCGGCAGGCGGGGCACGTCCACGGCAAGGCCGGGCGCGCTGGGGTGGTCTCGGACTGGCAGGACATGGAGCGCCAGCGCGGCATCTCCATCAGCTCGGCGGTGCTGCAGCTGCACCACGACGACCACGTGCTCAACGTGCTGGACACCCCGGGGCACGCGGACTTCTCCGAGGACACCTACCGGGTGCTGGCCGCCGTCGACGTCGCCGTCATGCTCGTCGACGCCGCCAACGGGATGGAGCGCCAGACGCGCAAGCTGTTCGAGGTGTGCCACCACCGGCGCATCCCCGTGGTGACGGTGGTCAACAAGTGGGACCGCCCGGGCCAGGAGGCGCTGGCGCTGCTGGACGACATCGCCGCCGCCACCGGGCTGCGCCCCACGCCGCTGAACTGGCCGGTGGGCCTCGCCGGCGACTTCCGCGGGCTCCTGGAGCGCGGCACCGGGCAGTACGTGCGCTTCGAGAGGACCCCCGGCGGGGCGAGCCTGGCCGGGGAGGAGCGGATGGACGCCGCCGCCGCAGCCGCCCGCGAGGGCGACGCCTGGGAGCAGGCCCGGGAGGAGAGCGACCTGCTGCACGCCCTCGGCGGCGACCACGACCAGGAGGCGTTCCTGGGTCACGAGAGCACCCCGGTCCTGTTCACCGCCGCGGTCGTGAACTTCGGGGTGGGGCAGGTGCTGCAGGCCCTGGCGCAGCTCGCCCCCGCCCCGGCCGCGCCCGTCGGCGTCGACGGGCGCGAACGCCCGCTGGACGCGCCCTTCAGCGCGCAGGTGTTCAAGGTCCAGTCGGGCATGAACCCCGCGCACCGCGACCGGCTGGCCTTCGCCCGGGTCCGCACCGGGTGCTTCCAGCGCGGCATGACGGTGACCGACTCCCGCACCGGGCGGCCCCTGGTCCTCAAGCACGTGCAGACGGTGTTCGGCGCGGACCGCCAGACCGTGGAGAACGCCTGGCCCGGTGACGTCATCGGGATGGTCAACGCCACCCACGTCCACGTCGGCGACACCCTCTACGAGGGTCCCGCGGTGACGTTCCCGCCGATCCCCGCCTTCACCCCGGAGCTGTTCGGCACCGTGCACGCCGTGGACCTCTCCCACGCCAAGCAGTTCCGCCAGGGGCTGGCCGCGCTGGACGCCGAGGGCGTCGTGCAGGTGCTGCACTCCGAGCGACGGGGCCGCGGTGAGCCCGTCGTGGCCGCCGTGGGCCCGCTGCAGTACGAGGTCGCCACCCACCGCATGGCGCAGGAGTTCCGCGTGCCGGTGCGCATCGATCCGCTGCCCTACTCGGTCGTGCGCCTCGTCGCCGCGCGCGACACGGCCGTGGTCGACGCGGACCGCGGCAGCGAGGTCGTCGTGCGCGCCGACGGCCAGGCGCTGGCCCTGTTCACCGACCAGTGGCGCCTGGCGGGTTTCCAGCGGGCCCACCCGGAGGTCGAGCTGGCGCCGGTCATGGCTGCGCCCGGCTGAGCCGGGTGGCGGACCCCGGCGGGCGGGGCGGGCCCGGTGGCCGCCGCCACCCCCGCGGCCGGCCGGGGGCGCTCAGGGACGGGCTGCCCGGCCGTCCGCGGGGGTGGTGGTGAGCACGGCGGCCAGGGCGTCGAGCGCTTCGGGGACGACGGCGTAGTAGGCCCACACGCCGCGCTTGTCGCGGGTGAGCAGCCCCGCCTCGACGAGCACCTTCAGGTGGTGCGAGACGGTGGGCTGGCTGAGCCCCAGCGGCTCGGTGAGGTCGCACGCGCACGCCTCGCCGCCGGCGTGGGCGGCCACGAGCGAGAGCAGCCGCAGCCGTGCGGGGTCGGCGATCGCCTTCAGCGAGCGGGCCAGCACGGCGGCGTCCTCGGCGCTGAGGGGTTCGCGGGTCAGCGGCGCGCAGCACGTGGCACCCGCGACCGGGCGGGCCGGGGGGGCGGCGGGCAGGGTCGAGGTGCTCACCTCCCCAGTGTGGCACCGGGTATTCACCGTTGTCGATATTGACAGTCGTGGATCGCGACTGCCAGAGTCGGCATCGACGAATGTCGATGGAAGGCTGTGCAGCATGAGCGACCTGGTCGCCGAGAACCCCCGCCCCGGAACCGGGACCGACACCCCGGTCCTGGCCCGCCTGTCGGTCCTGGACCGCTTCCTGCCCGTGTGGATCCTCGCCGCCATGGCCCTGGGCCTGGTGCTCGGGCGCTTCGTGCCCGGCATGGACGAGGCCCTCGGCGCCGTCGAGGTCGGCTCGGTCAGCCTGCCCATCGCGATCGGGCTGTTGCTGATGATGTACCCGGTCCTGGCCAAGGTCCGCTACTCCGAGACCGGGCGGATCGCCGCCGACCGGCGCCTGATGGTCGCCTCCCTGGTCCTGAACTGGCTCATCGGGCCGGCGCTGATGTTCGCCCTGGCCTGGCTGCTGCTGCCCGACTCCCCCGAGTACCGCACCGGCCTGGTCATCGTCGGGCTCGCCCGCTGCATCGCCATGGTGCTGATCTGGAACGACCTCTCGTGCGGCGACCGCGAGGCCGCCGCGGTCCTGGTCGCGATCAACTCCGTCTTCCAGATCCTCGCCTTCGCCGCTCTCGGCTGGTTCTACCTGCAGGTCCTGCCCGGCTGGCTGGGCCTGGGGACCACCTCGGCGGAGTTCTCCGTCGGCGCCATCGTCGTCTCGGTGCTGGTCTTCCTGGGCATCCCGCTGCTGGCCGGTTTCCTCACCCGCACGCTGGGCGAGCGCTCGCGCGGACGGGCCTGGTACGAGGAGCGCTTCCTGCCGAGGATCGGGCCGATCGCCCTGTACGGGCTGCTGTTCACCATCGTCATGCTCTTCGCCCTGCAGGGCGACGCCATCACCAGCCGGCCCGGCGACGTCGCGCGCATCGCGCTGCCGCTGCTGGCCTACTTCGTGATCATGTTCGTCGGTTCCTTCGCCCTCGGCAAGGCCATCGGCCTGAGCTACGCGAAGACCTCGACGCTCAGCTTCACCGCCACCGGCAACAACTTCGAGCTGGCCATCGCGGTGGCGATCGGCACCTTCGGCGTCACCTCCGGTCAGGCGCTGGCCGGGGTGGTGGGGCCGCTGATCGAGGTCCCCGTCCTGGTGGCCTTCGTCTACGTGGCGCTGTGGGCCGGGCGGCGCTTCTTCCCCGGCGACGCCACCGTCCCCACCCGCTGAGGCCGAACCCGCCCCCGTGCGCACCCCGGCCCGTGAACCGCTCGACGACCCAGGAGGACCCGTGACCCACCCCACCGGCAAGCCCAGCGTGATCTTCGTCTGCGTGCACAACGCCGGGCGCTCGCAGATGGCCGCGGGTTTCGCGACCGCCCTGTCCGGGGGTGCCGTGGAGGTGCGCTCGGCCGGCTCGCTGCCCGCCGAGCGGATCAACCCCGTCGCGGTGGAGGCGATGCGCGAGGTCGGCATCGACATCACCGGCGAGCAGCCCAAGGTCCTGACCCCCGAGGCGGTGCAGGCCTCGGACGCCGTCATCACCATGGGGTGCGGGGACGCCTGCCCGATCTACCCGGGCAAGCGCTACGAGGACTGGGAGCTGACCGACCCCGCCGGGCAGGGCATCGAGGTCGTGCGGCAGGTGCGCGACGAGGTCCGCACCCGCGTCGAGGCGCTGCTGGCCGACCTGCTGCCCGCCGGCGGCCGCTGAGGCGGTCGCGCCGGCGGGGCCCCGGGCCGCCGCCGGCGAGCGTTCAGGCGGGCGGGGGAGCGGTGGTGGCGCGCACGACGAGCTCGGTCGCCAGCTCGACGTGGTGCGAGTCCAGCTGCTCGCCGGCCGCCATCCGCAGCACCGTCTTCAGCGCCACGCGCCCCATCTCGCGCAGCGGCTGGCGGATCGTCGTCAGCGGCGGGGTGGACACCTCGGCGAGCTCGGTGTCGTCGAAGCCCACCACCGACAGGTCGTCCGGCACCCGCAGGCCCCGTACCCGGGCGGCCTCCATGACGCCCAGGGCGATGGAGTCGCAGCCGGCGACCACCGCGGTGGGCCGGCGCGCGCGGTCCAGGACCCGCTCGCCGGCCCGCCGGCCCGGCTCGTAGGCGAAGTTCTCGGTGTCCATGGCGGCCTCGGGCGCCACCTGCAGCCCGGCGGCCTCCATCGCCGCCCGGAAGCCGTGCTCGCGGGCGCGGTTGCAGGAGGAGCTGCCCGGGCCGCCGACGTAGACGATCTCGCGGTGCCCCAGCTGCAGCAGGTGCTGGGTGGCCGTCATGCCGCCGGTGAAGTTGGTGGAGCCGACGCTCGTGACCTCGCGGCGCGGCAGGTTCAGCGGGTCGATGACCACCAGGGGCAGCCCCGCCTGCCCCAGCGCGTCCACGTGCTCGGCGGTCAGCTCGCCGGTGACGACGATGACCCCCTCGCGCCCCAGCGCGGCGAGCCCCCGGGCCCACGAGTTCGCGGAGGGACCCTGGCTGAGATCGTCGGCGAGGCGGCCCACCGCCACGGACACCTCCGCCTCGTCCGCGCCGCCCAGCACGCCCTCGATCACCTGGGTCGAGTAGGCGCGCAGCTCCCCGTGCACGAAGAACTGCACCACGCGCGAGGGGGGCTGGGGCCGTCGGGCCGAGGGGGGCGCGTAGTCGTGGCGGCGCAGCAGGTCCTCGACCAGGGCGCGGGTGTCCGCCGCGACGTCGTCGCGGCCGTTGACCACCTTGGAGACCGTGGCGATCGACACGCCGGCCGACTGCGCGATGGTCGCGAGCGTGGGGCGCCGCCCGTTCCTGGTGCGCTGGGTGCGTTCGAGCACGGCGGCCCTCCTCGGCTGTCAGTGGTGGGGACTGTAGCGGTGCCGGAGCGGCGCAGCCCGTGTCCACAGCGTTCTATCGAAAACTTTAGCTCCACTGGAGGAGTCCGGAAGCGTTCCGGTCACAGATGGAGCTCGAAAGCGGTGGACGGCTTGACCACCATCCACAGCGGTGCCTATGGTCTCGTCCAGTCGCCGCTGCCGAAAGGTTTCGCCAGTGGCGAGAGGTGAGGGCCCCCTGGGCCCCCGGGGGTGGCAGCCGCCGCTCCCGTTCGAGAGCAGCCGCAGGGACGCGGCTCGGCGCATCGGAGATCACAGTGGATCAGAACCGCACCTCCCGACGGTCCTTCCTGACGCTCGCCATGGCGACCCCGCTGGCCGCGACCGCGCTGGCGTCCTGCGGCGGGTCGTCCGGCCCCGGTCAGGCCGCCGAGGGCGACGCGACCGTCTGGTTCCTGACCGGCGAGCCCAAGGAGGGCATCCGCCGCCAGTCGGTGGAGTCCTTCAACGAGTCCTCCGAGTCCGGTGACATCGCCGTGACCGCCTTCCAGAACGACGCGTACAAGACCAAGATCCGCACCGCCATCGGTGCCGGTCAGGCCCCCACCCTCATCTGGAGCTGGGGCGGTGGCAGCGTCAACGACTGGGCCGAGGCCGGCCAGATCGACGACCTCACCAGCTGGGTCGGGGAGAACCCCGACCTCAAGGACCGCCTGTTCGACGCGGCGTGGATCCCGATCACGTTCGACGGCAAGATCTACGGCGTTCCGCACGAGACGGTGCAGCCGGTCTTCCTGTACTTCAACAAGAAGCTGTTCGACCAGGTCGGTGCCCAGCCGCCGACCACCTGGGACGAGCTGATGGCCCTGGTCCCGGTCTTCAACGACGCCGGCATCGCCCCCATCTCCCTGGCCGGGCAGTCGCGCTGGACCACCATGATGTGGCTGGAGTTCCTCGTCGAGCGGGTCGGTGGGCAGGAGGCCTTCCTGGCCATTAACGAGAGCCAGCCCGACGCGTGGTCCAACCCGGACGTCCTCCAGGCCCTGACCATGGCGCAGGACCTCGTCAAGGCGAACGGGTTCGTCAACGGCTTCAACTCGATCGTGGCCGACCAGAACGCCGACCAGGCCCTCCTCTACACCGACCGCGCCGCCATGCTGCTGCAGGGCAGCTGGTGCTACGGCTCGATCAAGGCCGACGGTGGCGAGTTCGTCAGCAACGGCAACCTCGGCTGGACGACCTTCCCCGTCGTCGCCGGCGGCAAGGGCGACCCGAGCAGCACCGTCGGCAACCCGGCGCAGTACTACTCGATCTCCTCCGACGCCACGGAGGAGCAGAAGACGATCGCCAAGGAGTACCTGCTCAACGGCGTGCTCACCGAGGAGATCGCCGCGGCCTTCATCAACGAGGGCGGCGAGGTCCCGGTCCTCGAGGGCACCGAATCGCTGATCGCCGAGTCGCCGGACGCGGAGTTCCTCAGCTACGTCTACGACCTGGCCAGCAACGCGGCGTTCTTCGGGCAGTCCTGGGACCAGGCCATCAGCCCGACGGCCGCCGAGGAGCTGCTCAACAACATCGCGCAGCTCTTCCAGCTGTCCATCACGCCCCAGCAGTTCGCCGACAACATGAACGCGGTCCAGGCGTCGTGAGCTCCGCCGCCGTCCACGCGGCGGGCCCCGCCGGGTCGGGCGGCCGTGGGGCCCCCCCCCCCCGCCCGGCCCGGCCGGGGGTGGCCGCCCCGGGCCCATTTAACCATTTTGGGTTTATAACCCACATACCCGGCTTATATATTA
>NZ_JBJLRI010000026.1:0-49422 GCF_050871405.1 Kineococcus esterisolvens | reverse complement strand
CCAGCGTCACCCTGCGCACCATCAACGCCCACCGCGACGTCGGCTACACCGCCTGCCCCGGCAACGCCGGCTTCGCCAAGATGGACAGCATCCGCACCCGCGTCGCCCAGATCACGGGCTCCGGCGGAGCCGTGTCGGAGGTCGCCGCGAAGTACGCGGCGGTCGGTGCCGGCGTGCTGGGTGCTCCGACGAGCGTCGAGGGGCCCGCGAAGAGCGGGGGCCGCTACCGGCACTACGAGGTGGGCTCGATCTACTTCCTGCCGGCGACCGGCGCCCACGTGGTCAAGGGCCTGATCCGCGACAGGTGGAAGTCGATGGGCTGGGAGGGCTCCTTCCTGGGCTTCCCGGTGACGGACGAGATCGCCCTGCCGGGCGGGGCGTTCAACCACTTCGAGGGCGGCTCGATCTACTGGTCGCCGCGCACGGGCGCGCGCGCCGTCAGGGGCCTGATCCGCGACAAGTGGGCCTCGCTGGGCTGGGAGACCGGCTTCCTCGGCTACCCCACGACCGACGAGCAGCCGTTGCGCGGCGGGGCGTTCACCCACTTCCAGGGCGGCTCGATCTACTTCTCCCCCGCCTCGGGCACGCACGTGGTGCGCGGCGCGATCCGCGACGCGTGGGCGCGCCAGGGCTGGGAGACCGGCCGGCTGGGCTACCCCACCTCCGACGAGTACGACGTGGCCGGCGGCAAGCGCAGCGACTTCCAGGGCGGCTCGATCACCTGGACCCCGGCGCGCGGGGCGGTCGTCACCCACCGCTGACCCACCGCCGACCCACCGCCCGCCGCGCGGCGCCCCTCGCACCCCCGTCCGCCGCAGCGGGCGGGGGTGTGACGCATCCGTCACGTCCCGCGCCGCCGATCACGGCGCCGCGTCGCGCAGGATGCCCGCGGGCCCGCTCAAGGTCGGCCGTGGACCTGCCGATACCCCGCACGAGGCTCTCGCGCACCCGATCCGGAGGTACCTGTGCGTCCCACGTCCCGACTTCGCCGGCTCGTCACCGGCCTCGCCGCCGGCGTGACCGCAGGTCTGGCGGCCTGCGCGCTGTCCCCCGCGCTGGACACCGCTGCGGCCGCCGAGCCCACGTGGTTCCAGCCGGGCGCCACCTGGACCGGCGACTTCGGCGACCCCACCGTGGTGCGCGTCGGCAGCACCTACTACGCCTACGCCTCGCCGGTGGGCGGCCGCGTGCTGCCCGTGCTGACCAGCACCGACCTGGTGACCTGGAAGGTCCGCGCGCGCTACTCCGACGACGGCCCGCCCGGCCGGCGCGGTTACTCCGTGGCCGCCGACCCGAAGATCCCCGCGGAGATCAAGGCCGCTGCCCTGGACGACTGGGGCAAGTACGACACCAACGACGCGCTGGTGCGCCCGGCGTCGTGGGGCCTGGTCCACCAGCAGGGCCCGTGGATCGACCGCGACTACTGGGCACCGGGCGTGTTCAGCATCGGCTCGACGTGGTTCGCGTACTCGCCGGTGCGCGTCTCCCCCTCCCGGTTCTGCCTCACGGTCGCCTCGTCGTCCTCCCCGCTGGGGCCGTTCCGCGACATCAGCGGCGGCGGGCCCATCCAGTGCGAGGACGCCAACGTGAACCCGGGCGGGTCGATCGACCCGATGCCGTACCACGACGCGGCCACCGGCAAGAACTACCTGCTGTGGAAGTCCTCCGGGAAGATCGACTCCCACCCGTCCTCGATCAAGGCGGTGGAGCTGGCCGCCAACGGGTTCCCCAAGGCGGGCGCACCGGTCGTGAAGCTGCTGGAGACCGCCCCGAACTCCTGGGAGGGCGACACCATCGAGAACCCGTCGATGGTGTCCTTCGCCGGCACGACGTACCTGTTCTACTCGGGCAACCTGTCCGACCCGCTGGACGCGCAGGGCCACAGCAGCTACGCCTCCGGGTACGCCGTCTGCCCGTCGGGGCCGCTGGCGGCGTGCCACCGCGTCTCGTCCGTGCCGCTGCTGGCCAGCGCCGGGACGGCGCAGGGCCCGGGCGGGTCGTCGGGCTTCGTCGACGCGAACGGGAAGCTGCGGATGGCGTACGCCACGTTCCGCCTCGGCGAGAACGTCGGCGGCCCCGTGCCGCACCCGCGCCGCATGAGCATCGCGACGCTGGTGCGCAACGGCGACGGCACGCTGCGCGTGGAGGGCGCCCCCGTCGCGGCGACGCCCGACATCGCGACCAAGTGGAGCTCCGTGGGCGGGGCCTCCGGCGTCCTGGGCTCCCCCACCTCGGCGATCCTGCCCACCCCGGTGAAGCCCGGCTACTTCCAGCACTTCCAGGGCGGGTCGGTGTACTTCTCCCCGGCGACCGGCTCGCACGTCGTGCGCGGGCTGATCCGCGACCGCTGGGCGTCGATCGGCTGGGAGAACTCCTCCCTCGGCTTCCCGGTGAACGACGAGACCGCGCTGCGCGGCGGGGCGTTCAACCACTTCCAGGGCGGCTCGATCTACTTCTCCCCGGCCACCGGAGCCCACGTCGTCAAGGGCCTGATCCGCGACAAGTGGGCCACCGTCGGCTGGGAGAACGGCTTCCTCGGCTACCCCACGACCGGCGAGCAGGCGCTGCGCGGCGGCGGGGCGTTCACCCACTTCCAGGGGGGCTCGATCTACTTCTCCCCCGCCTCGGGCACGCACGTGGTGCGCGGCGCGATCCGCGACGCGTGGGCGCGCCAGGGCTGGGAGACCGGCCGGCTGGGCTACCCCACCTCCGGCGAGTACGACGTGGCCGGCGGCAAGCGCAGCGACTTCCAGGGCGGCTCGATCACCTGGACCCCGGCGCGCGGGGCGGTCGTCACCCACCGCTGACCCACCGCTCACCCACCGCTGAGCGCAGCGCACGGGCGAGGGCCCCGCTCCCCCGGCACCCCGGGGTGGCGGGGCCCTCGCTCGTCCGGCGCTCACCGCGCGCGCCTGCGATCCTGGACGCGTGCCGAACCGTCGTCGCCGGCCCGCCCGGTGCGCCCTGCTCGCAGCAGCGCTCAGCGCCGCGCTCACCTCCTGCACCGGCGGCGCGCCGACGGGGCCGGACGGCGGCTCCACCGGCGCGGGGAGCGGGACGCCGCCGGCCGCTGCCGCCGGCCCCGACCAGGCGGGCGCCGCGGCCGGCGGCAGCGGCGGGCCACCGCTGGAGAGCTGGTTCGAGCCGGGCACCACGTGGACCGGCGACTTCGGCGACCCCGCCGTCGTCGTCCACGAGGGCACGTACTACGCGTACGCCTCGCCGGTGGGCGGGCGGTACCTGCCGGTGCTGACGAGCACCGACCTGCAGACCTGGACGGTGCGGCCCCGTTACAGCGACGACGGGCCGCCGGGGGCACCGGGCTACGACGTGTTCGCGGACGAGCGGATCCCCGAGGAGATCCGTGAGGCGGGCATGGGCGCGTGGGCCACGTACGACACCAACGACGCCCTGGTGCGCGACGCGAGCTGGGGCCTGCCGCACCAGCAGGGCCCGTGGATCGACCGCGACTACTGGGCGCCGGGCGTGGGGACGGCCCAGGGCACCTGGTTCGCGTACTCGGCGGTGCGGGTGGCCCCGGACCGCTTCTGCCTGACGCTGGCCACGGCCACCTCACCGCTGGGCCCGTTCCGCGACGTCAGCGGCGACGCGCCGGTCCAGTGCCAGCCCGCCGAGCGCGATCCGCAGGGGTCCATCGACCCCAGCCCCTACACCGACCCGGCCACGAGCCGGCGGTACCTGCTGTGGAAGGCCGCGGGGAAGCTCGACGTGCGCGAGTCCTCGATCCAGGCCGTCGAGGTCGGCGACGACGGGCTCCCGCTGCCCGGTGCCGCACCCGTGACGCTGCTGGAGACGAACCGGGCCGCGGCCTGGGAGGGCAGCACGATCGAGAACCCGTCGATGGTGACCTTCGAGGGCACGACGTACCTGTTCTACTCGGCGAACTACTCCGGGGTGCTGGACGCCAGCGGCCGCAGCAACTACGCCAGCGGGTACGCGGTGTGCCCCGCCGGGCCGACCGCGCCGTGCGACCGCCCCGAACCCGACTCCCCGCTGCTCGCCAGCCAGGGCACGGTCCAGGGACCCGGCGGGTCCAACGGGTTCGTCGACACCTCCGGCACCCTGCGCCTGGCCCACGCCTCCTTCCGGCTCGGCGAGAACCTCGGCGGGCAGCAGCCGCACCCGCGTCGGCTGGGCATCGCCACGCTGCAGCGCCTCCCGGACGGGACCCTGGACGTCGTCGACGGCCCGGTGCCGGTCGAGCACGAGGTGCGCGGGGCGATCCGGGAGAAGTGGCTGGCCACCGGCGGGGCCGACGGCCCACTGGGCCCGCCCACCACCGACGAGGTCCCCACCCCCGGCGGCCGGGGCGCCTACAACCACTTCCTCGGCGGCTCGATCTACTTCTCCCCCGCCACCGGCGCGCACGTGGTGAGCGGGGCGATCCAGTCGGCGTGGGGCGACACCGGCTGGGAGGCGGGGCCGCTGGGGTTCCCCGTCAGCGACGAGTACGACGTGCCCGGCGGCAAGCGCAGCGACTTCGAGAACGGCTCCCTGGTGTGGGACGCCGCGACGGGCCGGGTCACGCGCGGCTGAGGCCCGTCAGCCGTCCGCGGCGCCGTCCAGGACGCTCTGCGGGCTGGGCCCCGGACCCGCGCCGTCCCACCAGCGCCAGCCGGGCACGGTGCGCTCGCCCGCGCCGACGTCGTAGTCGCCGGGGGGCAGCTCGTACTCCACGAGCACCAGGTCCCCCCACTCCCGGTACGGCGCACCGGGCAGGAACCCCCGGTAGGGCGTCAGGGTGGCCACCTCCGGCAGGGTGGCGTAGGAACCGCCGCCGTCGATGAGGGCCAGCGGCGGGGTGGACTCGAAGGTGGCGCTGCGCACCATCCACCGCACCGGCTCGACCAGCCCGCCCGCCACGACGGGCGGCTCGTAGCAGGGCAGGTGCAGGCCGATCGGCCAGTCCAGCAGGACGTGCGTGCCGGGGGGCACGACCTCGGAGACGGTCTGCCCGGTGCGCCGGTACACGTCGGTGACCGCGGGGACGGGCGCCTGCCCCGTCCCCGCCGCCTCGTCGGTCCGCAGCCGCACCCGCACCGCGACGGCTCCCGGCGGGGCGTCGGCGACCGGGCCGAAACCCACGCGGCGCCAGCCGTCCCCGGCGGGCAGCACCGCCGGCACCGGCAGCAGCGCGCCGGCGGCGTCGGTGAACTCGACGGTCACCGCGGCGGGAGCACCCAGCACGTCGAGGGCCAGGGTGTCGGAGGCGCTGCGCTCGCCCAGGGAGAGCCACGGCGTGCTGACCTCCGCGCCCGGCACGCCGGACCAGACGCCCACCCCGTCGGGGGCGGTGCCCAGCAGCCCGGCCGTCTGCTCCCCGTCCGCCGCGGGGGCGGTGCCGCCGGGCGCGTCGGCCGCGGCGGGGCCGCCGGGAGCGGTGGTGGGGTCCAGGGTGCGCTGACCCGTCAGGGCGACCGCCGCGTCGGCGAAGCCGCAGGAGGACCCCGTCAGGGCGGGCAGGGCGTCGGAGGCCACCGACCAGGACCCGCGCAGCCGGTGCGCGGCGACGGCGACGCTGCCCGCCTGCACCAGCACCGACCCCGCCAGCACGACCGCGACCGCGGCCACGACCAGCTCCGGCCACACGTCGCGCTCCCCCCCGGGCGCCGCCGCCCGGGCGCGGCGACGGCGCACCAGGACGGGCAGCACCACCGCCGCCGACAGCGCCGCCCACAGCAGCGGCTGGCCCAGCAGCGCCGGCAGCTCGGTGTCGACGCCGTAGGCGGAGTACTCCACCTGCGCGTCGGGACCGTGGAACGCGGCGCCCGCCACGGCGACGAGGACGCCCCACAGGGCCAGCAGCGCCCAGCGGGTGGGCCGCCGGCGCACCAGGACCGCGGCGCCGGCGACGGCGAGCAGCGTGCCCACCCCCGCCAGGGCGCCGAAGTGGTGGGACCACTTCGTCGGCGACAGCGCCAGGACGGCGAACCCGCTGAAGGCGGCCGCGGCCGGCACCACCCAGGAGACCCGCGGTCCGCGCGCGCGGGTGGCGCGCAGCAGCGCCGCGGTGACGCCCACGAGCAGCACGATCGTCAGCAGCACGACCACCTGGCGGGCGTAGGTGCGCTGGTTGGGGTCCACCCCGACCGTCAGGGCGGCGTAGCGCTCGGCCTCCTGCCACCACGACAGGTTGGGGCCCACCTCGTCGTGCACGCGCAGCGCGGTCAGGGCGGCGGCCAGGCTCGCGTCGGCGAAGACCAGCGGCGAGGCGACGCTGGCGCACGCCAGCAGCAGGCCCGCGGTGGGCAGCGCGCCCAGGCGGCTCTCGCGCAGCAGCGGCCACCACCGCGGCGCCAGCACCAGCAGCAGCGCGGCGGACAGCAGGCCGGAGGCCGTCACCGCCACCCCGGCACCCGCGGTGGCGGCGGCCGGCCCGAGCAGCCACACCCGCCGGCGGGCCACCGCCTCCAGCACCAGGGCGAGCGTGGCGGTGGAGACGAGCACGACCAGGCTCTCGGGGCGGGCGGAGGTGTTGAACGGCCACCACCAGGCCAGCAGGACCACCGCGGCCAGCGGCCGGGTCCACAGCGGCGGGTCCTGCACCAGGCGCGGCAGCACCACCCGCGTCAGCAGCAGCCAGGTGCCGATCCCGCACAGCGCCGCGGGCAGCCGCACCGCCCACGGCGCCGCGGACACCTGCACCACCGCGGACAGCAGCAGCTGCTGCAGCGTGAAGGGGATCTCCGGGACGGAGAAGTAGCGCACGACGTTGCCGACGGTCCCGGTCAGCTCGACGCTGCGCGCCTCCAGCACGTAGTAGAAGTCGTCGGTGTGCAGCGGGCCGACGCCGGCCCACAGCACCAGTGCCGCCGCGACGGCCGCGTCGCAGGCGCCGGCCGCGCCGCGGCGCCACCAGCGCGGCGCGGCCGGGCCGAGCCGGGCGGGTCGCGGCGCGCGCGGCCCGCCCCGGCCGGCGAGCACGAGGGTGAGCAGGCAGCCCAGCACCAGCAGCGCGTGGGCCCCCAGGACGGCGAGCTTGAGCGCACCGGGGCGGCTCTCGAAGCGGGCGTCGGGGTGGGCCAGCACCGTCGGCGCCGCGCCGGCGGCGGCCAGGGCACCGGTGACGTCGGTGGCGAAGGCGGTGACCTCCGGCACGGGCAGGTCCGGCGCGGACGCCAGCTGCTGCTGCCCGGCGGTGACGACGGTGCCGTCCTGCGCGGCGCTCACCCGCAGCGCGCAGCCGGGACCGCCCGGGAGCGCGTCGCCGGCGGCCACGTCGAGCAGCTCGCGCCCGGAGGAGCGCACGAGCACCCGCCCGTCGGCGACCTCGACGCTCAGGGACCTCTCGCGCCCGCGGGCGGAACCCGCCGGGGCGGTGGCGACGAGCACGGCGCGCTCGCCGGGAGCGGTGTCCGCGGCGACGGACGCGACGGTCGCGCACGGCACCTCGGCGGTGACGTCCAGCGGCCGGTACGGCATGAACATCGCCGTGGTGGAGGTGGCGGGCTCCCCGGCCCGCGGCCAGCTCACCTCCGGCGTGCTGACGACGACGGGCGCCAGGGGCACCGCGACGGACAGCAGGCACGCCAGGGCGGCGAGGAGCAGGACGAGCAGGGGGCCCCGCGCGGGGGCGGTGGAGCGCAAGGACGTCAGCCCGCCGCGGTGGTGGAGGAGCCGCCGGCGGCGGTCGCGCCCGGGTCCACGCCGACGACGACGAACGGGCCGACGTCGGTGAGCGTGAAGGCCGCGTCCTCGAACAGCGCCGGGTCGAACGTCACCGTCGTCCAGTCGACGTTCGGCTCGGCGGGGAAGGTGTCGCGGGTCAGGCCCACCTGGTACCCGTCGTCGGCCCGGCGCAGGACGAGCACGTCGGGCGCCGCGAAGGGGCTGTCCGCCATCCGCCGCAGCAGGTCGGCGGGCCCGGTGGCGGCGGCCCACGACTCCACCTCCGCGCGGCGGGCGTCGTAGTCGGACAGCGGGTTCGCGTAGTGCGGGGTGATCTGCTGGAAGCCGCGGTAGGGCCGGAAGGAGAAGACCTCGTAGTACGTGCTGAGCACGATCGCCTCGTCGGGGGTCAGACCCTGCTCGGCCGCGGCACCGTCGACGGCGGCGACGAGGTCGTCGGTCCAGGCGCCGTCCAGGCTCTCGTCGCTCTCCCCCAGGGCGTTGGTGCCGTCGGCGGTGTAGTCGGTGTAGGCCTTGGTGATCTGGGGCGCGAGGTTCTGGCCGGTCGCCTGCAGGGGCACGACGAACACGGCCGCGCCGGCGAGCGCGGTGAGGACCCGCGCCTCGGGCAGCCGGCCGGCGCCCAGCGGTGAGCGGGTCAGCACCCCGGGCAGTGCGCGCCACAGCGCGGCGGCGCCCAGGACGCCGGCCACGGCCGTGGTCTCCACCAGCACGGCCTCCATGCGGAAGGCGAGCAGCGTGGTGCGGGCGAGCAGGGCCGCCGTGGACAGCAGGTACCACAGGTACGCGACGGCGACGACGAGCAGCAGCGGGGGCGCGACGGGGTCGCGGCGCACCGCGAGCACCAGCCACAGGGTGCCCAGCAGCAGGAAGGCGCCCCAGGGCGTGGGCGCGAGCATCGGCGTGGGCAGCTGGGCGGAGATCAGCGGCAGGAAGTGCTGCGCGGCGGCGCGGCCGCCGCCGCCGGTGAGGACCTCCACGACGTAGGGGGCCCACACCACGAGCGCGAGCGCGGCGGAGACGAGGGCGGCGAGCACCAGGGCGGGCACCCGGGTGCGCAGCGCGGCCGGACCGGCCCCGGCGCGCCAGGCGGCCCCGGCGCGCAGCGCGCACGCGAGGGCCACCAGCAGCGCCGCGAACCCGGCGTAGAGGGTGTACGTCATCGCGCCCAGCCCCAGGGCGACGCCGACGGCGACCGCGGCGGCGGCGCGGGCGCGGGCGGGCACGTCGCCGAAGGCGCGCCAGGCGACGACGGCCACGACGGGCACGAACGCGGCCAGGCACCACGAGTACGGCTCGTCGACGAAGGGACCGGCCAGGGCCGGGTAGACGCCGACGGCCGTGGTGGCCAGCCCGGTGAGCAGGCCCCGGCGGGGGCCGACCAGCCGCGACCAGGCGAGCATCGCGAGCACCGGGACGATCGCGGAGGTCGCGATCCCGGCGGGCTTGAACGCCTCCCACGCCGGCGTGCCGGTCAGGTCCGCGAAGCGGCCGGCGAGCCAGAACCAGCCCGCGGGGTAGAAGGAGGGCAGGTCGGCGTAGTTCATGTCCGCCAGGCGCCAGTCGTCGGCGAGGCGCCCCAGGAACTGGGTGCGGAACACCTGGTCGTTGGTGTTGCCGCCGAGGTAGAAGCGGGTGCCCGCCAGCGGCAGGGCGAGCAGCACCGTCGCCAGCGCGGCGACGACCACGACGGCGACGGCTTCCGTGCCCCGCCACCAGCGGCGCCGCACGCACACGCCGAGGGCGGCGGCGACCACGGCGACGAGCAGGGCGGTCGTCGCGGCGGTGCCCGCGTACGAGGGGGTGGGCGAGGAGAAGGCCGGCGTGCCGCTGCCGGCGGCCTGCCCCGCCACGCGCAGGACGAGCGCGGTCGTCACCCGCTGCACGACGAGGCTGACGAGGCCGGCGACGACCGTGCCGGCCAGGAGCACGAGCCCGAGCCGCAGGAAACCACCGCGCACCACCGCGTCACGGGTGTGGACCCGGGCCGCGACGGCGCCGGCCGTCCGGTCCGAGAGGTCGTCGTTCTCGCGCGTCGCCTGCGTCACCCGTCACCCACCACCTCGAGCGCCGGCCACGGTGACCGACCGGTACCCGAGGGTAGGCCACGGCCCGGCCGGTCCCGGACCGCCGCGCGGGCGGGCGCCCCGGGGCGTGGGCGCCCCGGGGGTGGGGGGGTGGCGGCGGTCAGCGCAGGGCGACCACGGCACCGCCGGCGGGGGTCCAGGTGATCGAGCCGCCCTGGAAGTCGCTGCGCTTGCCGCCGGGCACGTCGTACTCGTCGGAGGTGGGGTAGCCCAGCCGGCCGGTCTCCCAGCCCTGCGCCGCCCACGCGTCGCGGATCGCGCCGCGCACCGCGTGCGCGCCGGTGGCCGGGGACCAGTAGACCGAGCCGCCCTCGAAGAGGGAGTACGCCCCGCCCGGCAGCCGGCGCTCGTCGGAGACCGGGTAGCCCAGCCAGCCGCGCTCCCAGCCCAGCGCGATCCAGCGGTCGCGGATCGCGCCGTGGACCTCGTGGGCGCCGGTGGCCGGGGACCAGTAGAGCGAGCCGCCGAGGAACTGCTGGCCGACGCCACCGCGCAGGCCCAGGGCCCCCTCCTCGGTCGTGGGGAACCCCAGGACCGAGGACTCCCAGCCCAGCCCGCCCCAGGCGTCGCGGATCGCGCCGCGCACGGCGTGCGCACCCGAGCGCGGGGACCAGTAGATCGAGCCGTTCTGGAAGAGCTGGTAGGAACCCTCCACCTGGGGCAGCGCCCACACCGGGCCGGTGGGCGCGCCGAGCACCCCGCCGGCGCCGCCGAGGGCCCTCCACAGGGCGTCGACCTGGTCGGTGCCGCCGGGCACGACGCTCCACCAGCTGGAGCGCAGGGCACCCGCGAAGCGGGCTGCGGAGGCGCCGGTGAGGGTGGCGTCGCCGGTGGTGCAGCGCAGGACGAGCTCGGTGATCCGCCCGCCCCACTCGCCGTTGCCGTCGCGGCCGGTGATCGACAGGGCGCGCGGCTGCCCGCCGGCGGGGCACCTGGTGGCGACGGCGGACACGGGCAGCTGGGCCGTCCAGCCGGCCACCGTGTCCTGGGGGACCTTCCCGGCGGGCGAGGACCAGGGGTCCTCGGCGGCGCGCAGGTACGGCTTGCTGCCGGTGACGGACCAGCCGCCGTTGCTGGAGGAGAACTGCGTGAGGGCGGCGGCGCCGTCGAACTGGCGGATCTCCCCCGCCGTGGCGCGCACGGCAGCGGTGGTCGCGGCGGGCTGCAGGTCGGTGACGGTGCCGTCGGCGGTGCGGGAGGCGGCACCCCGGTACACCTGGCACGCCTCGGTGTCGCAGATGTCGTAGCCGGAGGACGCCGGGCGCAGGGTGGCCAGCGCGTAGCTGCGGGCCGCGACCGCCTGGGCCTTGAGCGCCTCGGGCGCGAACCACGCGGGCGACTCGCGCGGCACGACACCCAGCAGGTAGCTCTCGAGGCTGAGCGTGTTGACGGGCGTGACCGGGGAGCTCAGCGGGAAGGAGATCGTGCCGGTGTAGCGGTTGCCGGAGCCGTCGAGGCGCTCCACCCACACGCCGTCGGCGCCGGTGACGGTGGGGACGCTGGTCCAGCGCTCGCTCCACACCTCCTGCCAGCCGGGCAGGAACGCGGTGAGCACCAGGGCGGTGCCGTCCCACGTGACGCGCAGGCGCTGCCCCTGCGGGACGCTGCGGCCGCCGACCCGCAGGGGCGCGGCGGTGCGGGTCTCGAGGAACACCTCGGGCCCGGAGAAGCGCGACAGCTGCACGCGCACGGAGCGGTCGGCGCGCGTGGCGGCGGTGGTGCCCGGGTAGTACGCCTCCAGGATCTGCCGGTACCCCTGACCGGCGACGGCCCGCGACTGCGCGCCCCACTGGGACATCCCCCAGCCGTGGCCGTAGCCGCGCCCGGTGACCGTCCACGCGCCCGAGGCGGGGGCGGGGTACGTCTGGGCCGCGTGGGCGGCGCCCACGGGGAGCGCGGAGAGGATGATGCCGGCGCTCACGGCGGCGGGCAGGAGACGTCGACGTCGCACAGTCACCGATCGTCAGTCAGTTATCACTGACCGTCAAGCTCTTGTCCTCACTCGTGACCCGCTCGTGACTCACCGTTCCCGCGTGCACCAGGAGCACCACCAGCACCAGGGTCGACAGCGGGCGCGTCTGCGCCAGCAGGACCCCCGGCGCGCCGCCCGCGGAGGCCCCCGCCTGCAGCACCGGCAGCAGCCACGGCACCAGCGCCACCCCGGCCGCGGCGCGCGCCCCCCGGCCCGCACCCGCACCCGCCACGAGCGCCACCGCCGCCAGCGGCGCGGCCAGCACGTGGTGGCTCCACGTCACGGGACTGACCAGGCACGTCAGCAGGCTCACCGCCAGCCCCCAGCGCAGCCGTCCCTCCGTGCCCGGCTCCCCCCACGGCCCCGCGCGCAGCAGGGCGACCGCCACCGCCGCCACGAGCAGCACCGACAGCACCGTCCCGGCGACCGGGGCCACGGCGGCGGGCACGCCGGCGTGGGCCAGACCACCGGTCAGGGAGTTGTTGCTCGTCGTGTGCGGCGGAGCCACCCGTCCCGAGCGCCACAGCAGGTCCAGGAAGTAGCTGCGCCAGGACGCGGGGGCGACGACCGCACCCGCCGCGGTCAGCGCGGCACCCGCCGCCACGACCCCCACCGCGAACCGGCGCCACGGCCGCCCCACCGCCAGCACCAGCACCAGCGCCGGCGTCACCTTCACCGCCGCGGCCGCCCCCGCCAGCACCGCCCCCGCCCGCGGTGAGCGGCCCGCCAGCGCCGCTCCGCCCACCAGCGCCAGCACCACCAGGGGGCTGATCTGCCCCAGCACCAGCGCCTCGCGGAACGGGTCGCTCACCACCACCAGCGCGAGCGCCGCCGGGACCAGCACCTCGGGCACGCCGGCGGCGCGCAGCAGCCGCCGCCCGCCCACGACGAGGGCCAGCACGAGCACCGCGTCCCACACGAGCAGGTCCACACCCACCGGCAGCAGCAGCAGGGGCGTGAACAGGACCGCCGCCACCGGCGGGTAGACGAAGTGGTGCCCGCGCTCGGTGGTGCGGGCGTAGGGGTCGCGACCGGCGAGCAGGTCCGCCGCCCCGTCCCGGTAGACCGCGAGGTCGTAGCCGCGCTGCCAGCCCTCGGTGGTCACCCCCGTCACCAGGACGACCGCGGACCAGGTGAGGGCGGCAGCCAGCGGCGCCCAGCGCAGGGCGAGGCGGGCCGCCGCCCTCACGACCGGTCGGGGAAGACGAGCGAGCGGAACGTCAGGAAGCGGAAGACCGTCGCGATCGCCATGCCGACCACGTTGGAGGAGATGTTGTCGGCCAGCGGTGAGGTCAGGTCCAGCACGTGCCGGGAGAACCACAGGCACGCCACCTGCAGCAGCGCGGCGATCACGCTGAGGAGCAGGAACATCGCGTACTCGCGGCCCGGGTGCTCCGAACGGCGGTCGCGCCAGGTGTAGTAGCGGCTGCCGAGGAAGGCGACCGCGATGGCGACGACGCTGGAGACGACCTTGGACCACAGCGAGGGCACGTCGAGCACCAGCAGCAGCAGGTTGAAGACGGCGACGTCGACGAGGTACGCCGCACCGCCGGTCACCAGGAAGCGCAGGACCTCCTGCACCCGGTGGTGGCGCAGCAGCGCCGCGCCGGCACCCGCGCCGCCCACGCCCCCGACGCCCTCGCGGCCGCTCACGCGTACACCGCCAGCAGCAGGACGACGACCCACGTCACGGCGAGGGCCAGCAGCACCCGGTCGTGCAGCGCCAGCTCCTCCGGCTCCTCCGCCTGGCCGCGGTCCACGTCGACGCCGTAGCGCAGCACCGCCAGGACGAACGGCACGACCGAGACCACGGCCCAGCGCGGGCTGGACTCGTTGAGCACGGTGAAGGACCACAGCGAGTAGGCGGTGACGAGGACCGTGGCGGACAGCGTCCAGACGAAGCGCAGGTAGGTCTGGGTGTACTTCTGCACGACCTTGCGGACCTGACGCCCCGTGGCCTCCCCCTGGCGCGCCTCCGCGTAGCGCTTGCCGGCGGCCATGAACAGGGAGCCGAACGCGGTGGTCAGCAGGAACCACGACGACAGCGGGATGCCGGCGGCCACGCCACCGGCCAACGCGCGCAGCAGGAACCCGGACGCCACGCTGGCCAGCTCCACCACCGGCTCGTGCTTCATCCCGAAGCAGTAGGCGAGCTGGATGGCGGCGTACACGGCCATGACCACGAGCAGGTCCCAGTCCCACAGCGCCGAGCCGGCGAGGCCGACCGCGAAGAGCACGACCGCCGTCGCGTAGGCCGCGCCCGGCGAGACCACGCCCGCGGCGATGGGCCGGAACCGCTTCTTGGGGTGCGCGCGGTCGGCCTCGACGTCCTTGGCGTCGTTGACGAGGTAGACGGCGCTGGCCACGACGCAGAACGCGGCGAAGGCGATCGCCGCGCCGAGGAAGGCGTGCGCGTCCAGCTGCGCGGCACCCGCCGGCAGCAGGGGCGCGACGACGAGGACGTTCTTGACCCACTGGCGGGGCCGCGCGGTCCTGACGAGCCCGGCGACCGCGTTCACGCGCCCACCCGCCGCAGCGCGCGGGGAGCGAGCGCCGCGACGGTCGCGCCGAGGGCGCTGCCGGCGACGACGTCGGTCGGGTAGTGCACGCCCACCACGATGCGCGAGAGCGCCATCGCCGGCACCAGCGGCGCGAGCCGGCCGCGGCCGACCAGGCGGCCGAAGGCGACGGCCGCCGCCGCGGTGGAGGTGGCGTGCGAACTGGGCAGGCTGAAGCGGCTGGGCGTGCCGGCACGCACGAGGACCTCCGGGTGCGCGGGCCGCACCCGCCGGGTGAACCGCTTGACGACGACGCTGGCGCCGTGGGCGGCGACGACCGCGGCGGTCGCCTCGGCCCACTCCCGCCGTCGCGGGGCGTCGACGAGGGCGCCGAGCGCGCCCGCGGCGATCCAGACCGCGGCGTGCTCGCCGGCCAGGCTCATCAGCTGCGCCGTGCGCACCACGGCCGGCTGCGACAGCCGCCGCTGCACGGCGATCATCAGGCGCAGCTCCGCGGTCGTCGGCGCGGGGCCCTCGGGCAGCCCGCCCGCCCCCGCGGCCCCGCCCGCCGCGGTGGCGGCCTCGCGGGCCTGCTCCACCGGGCGCTCTCCCTGCTGCTCGTCCATCGGTCCCTTCACGTCCGCAGCCGTCCCACGGCTGAGTGGATGTCCCCGTCGGCGATCACGCGGCCGCGCTCCAGCACGACACCGCGCTGGCACAGCTTCTCGACCATGTCCAGGTCGTGGCTGACGATGACGAGGGTGCGGCCCTCGTCGCGCAGCTCGCGCACCCGCGCCAGGCACTTCTGCTGGAACGGGGCGTCGCCCACCGCGAGGATCTCGTCGATGAGGAAGATCTCCGGGTCGGTGTGCACGGCCACGGCGAACGCCAGGCGCAGGAACATCCCGGAGGAGTAGAACTTCACCTCGGTGTCGATGAACCGCTCGATCTCGCTGAACGCCACGATGTCGTCGAAGCGCCGGGCGGTGGTGGCCTCGTCCATGCCGAGGATCGCGGCGTTGAGGTAGACGTTCTCCCGGCCGGTGAGGTCGGGGTGGAAGCCCGCACCGACCTCGATGAGCCCGGCGATGCGCCCGCGCACCAGCACCCGCCCGGTGTCCGGGCTCATGACGCCCGAGATGAGCTTGAGCAGGGTGGACTTGCCGGAACCGTTCAGGCCCAGCAGGGCGACGGTCTCGCCCTCGTGCACGGTCAGGTCGACGCCCTCGAGGGCGTTGAAGGAGTTGCCGAGGTCCTTGCCGCGGAAGGCGGAGACGACGAGGTTCTTCAGGCTGCGGTCGTGGCGCAGGTGGAACTGCTTGCCGACGCCCTCGACCCGGATGCTCGTCCGGGTGCGCGGCTCGGCGGCGGTGGGTCCGGTCATCACAGCTCCTGCGCGAAGCGGCCCTCGAGCCGCCGGAAGGTGAACTGCCCGACCGCGAGGACGACGAGCGCCACGACGAGCGATACCCCGCCGTACCAGAACAGGTGCGGCGGCAGCGTCGCGGCGGGTCCCGCCCCCGGGCGGGTGGCGCCGTACCAGAACGCGTAGTGGAAGAGCTCCACGGCGCTGGTCACCGGGTTCAGCTGGTAGACCTGCCACAGCCAGCCGGGCAGCTCCTGCCGCACGAGGCTCCACTGGTACAGGACCGGCGAGGTCCAGGTCACCACCAGCAGCATGAGGTCGACGATGTTCTCGAAGTCGCGGAACAGGACGTTGATCGACCCGAAGAACAACCCGAGGCCCGTCGCCAGGACCGCGACGACCACGAACCCCAGGACACCGGCCAGCAGCTGCCACACCGTCGGGCGCCAGCCGGACGCGAGCGTGCCCAGCAGGAGGATCACCAGCTGCGGCAGGAAGTGCACGGCCGCCACCCACGCGGAGCTCACCGGGAACAGCTCGCGCGGCAGGTAGATCTTCTTGACCAGCGCCGCGTTCCCCGTGACCGCCCGGGTGGCGTTGCCGAACGACTCCGAGAAGAAGTTGATGACGACGATCCCGGAGAACAGGTAGACCGCGTAGTCCTGGATCGCCTCGTTCTGCTGCAGGAACACGCCGAGCGCGAAGTAGAAGACGGCGAACTGCACGGCCGGCTTCACGTAGCTCCACAGCAGCCCCAGGAACGAGCCCTGGTACCGCACCCGCAGCTCCTTGCGCACCAGCAGCTTCAGCAGGTAGCGCCGCTCGAGGACGTCGAGCAGTCCCCGTCCCCGGCCGGGGACGGTGAAGCCCTCGAGGCCGTCGTCGCCCGCGCGGTACCCGGCCGCCCCGGGCGACCCCGCCACCACCCCGCTCAGCGCTCCTCTCCCGCGCTCACGCGGGCGACGTCCCCGGCCGCGGGCGCATCCGGCTGCGGCACCGCCGCAGCGCCGGGCACGGTGCTGGCGTCGAAGACCTCGTCCCACGCCTGCGGGGAGGTGAAGCGCGGCATCGCCTCGCGGTAGGCGGTGGCGAGCTCGTCCCAGCGGGCCCACAACTGCCGGTGCGCGGCGGCGCTGCGGCGCAGCAGGTCGCGGAACGCGCGCGGGTCGCGCTTGTACCAGGCGGCGGCCGTGCCGTCGGCCGTGGAGACCACGGCGGAGTCGTAGTGCGCCAGGCGCCACCACGTGGAGTCCATCGCCGCGACCCGCTTCTCGGGCCGCGCCAGCGCCTCCGGGTCGGGCGCCGTCAGGTGCCGGGCCACCACCGCCGCCGCCCACGGCAGCAGCGTGTAGCGGTTCGGCGAGGACGGCTCCTTGCCCTTGCGCGGGGGCTTGCGCTGGTGCGGCGCGGGGAAGGCGTCCACGTCGGTGGAGGCGCGGGCGTCGACGAACTCCTTGCGGGCCGCGCGCACCTCGGCGGTGCGCGTGGGCAGCGTGGCCAGCAGGTGCTCCGGGCCGGAGAGGACGTCCTGCAGCGCCATCAGGCGCAGCACCTCGGTGGAGTACTGCATCGAGATCAGGTGCTTGACGTCGGTGAAGACGCTCTCGCGGAAGATGCGCCCGCCGCGCGGGTACGGCGAGTGCAGCAGCGCGGCCACCAGGCGGTTGCGCTCGTGGAAGTACGCCTGCCAGTCGGTGCCGTCGTCCTTGTCGATCCAGGACACGTGCCAGACCGCCGCGCCGGGCAGGCTCACGGTCGGGAAGCCCGCCTCGGCGGCGCGCAGGCCGTACTCGGCGTCGTCCCACTTGATGAACACCGGCAGGGACAGGCCGACCTCGCGGATCACCGCCACGGGGACGAGGCACATCCACCAGCCGTTGTAGTCCACGTCGACGCGCTTGTGCATCCACGGCGTCGAGCGCAGGTTCTGCGCCGACAGGTCGTGGCGCTCCTGCACGCCGGGCACCGAGCCCCAGAAGAAGCGGTACCTGTCGATGCGCTCCCCGAAGGAGTGCATGACGCTGCGGTCGAACATGTCGAACATGTGGCCGCCGACCACGGTGGGCGTGCGGCAGGCCTGCGCGAACTGCAGGGCGCGCAGCACGCCCTCCGGCTCCACGACGATGTCGTCGTCCAGCAGCAGGACGTGGTCGCTGCGGCCCTCGCGCAGCGTCTCGCGCATGCCGCGCGAGAAGCCGCCCGAGCCGCCCAGGTTGCCCTGGCGGACGACGCGCAGCTGATCGCCCAGCGCCGCGGCCACCTCGGCGAAGCCGGGCTCGTCGGCGACGAGCTGCGTGCCCTGGTCCATGACGTAGACGTGGTCCAGGACCGCGCGCACGTCCTCGGCACCGGCCAGCGCCCGCAGCAGCGCCAGGCAGTAGTCGGGGCGGTTGAAGGTCGTGATGGCGATCGACAGGGTCGACGCCGGCGGCGGGACCTCCTCGGCGACCTGCCACTCCGCGCTGACCAGCGCGGTCTCCTCGGAGCCGGCGGCCACGTCGAACCAGTACCAGCCGCCGTCGCCGAAGGTCGCCAGCGACAGGTCCGCCACCAGCGGCCGCCCCGGCTGGACGGTGCTGGAGGTCACCCGCTGGCGCAGGCCGCGCGCGTTCGACTTGTAGACGGTGACGGTGCCGGGCGCGGCCAGCTCCACGCGCAGGCGCACCGCGCTCGCGGTGGTCCAGCGGCGCCAGTAGCTGGCCGGGAAGGCGTTGAAGTACGTGCCGAACGAGACGCGCGAGCGGGCGTCCACGACCAGGCCGCGGCGCCCGCGGACGTTCTCGCTGCGGCCCTCGTGGCGCACCGCGAACGCCGACGGGCCGGACTCGGTGGCCGTGGCGCCCCCCAGCGAGCCCGCGTCGTCGCCGGGACGGCCACCGGAGGCGCCGGGCGTGGAGACGGCCGAGTCGTGGTCGACGTACAGCGCCAGGTCGTCGGCGTCGGGGTCCAGGGGCAGGACGACCCGGTGCACGGTGCGCCAGGTCGCGCCGGGCAGCTCCACCAGCGTCGTGCTCACGCGTCCACCCCACCGCTCGTCAGCTTCGCGCTCCCGCCGAAGTGCGGGGCGAGCTTGTTGTCCACCGTGGACAGCGCGGCGCCGATCGCCATGTGCATGTCCAGGTACTTGTAGGTGCCCAGCCGGCCGCCGAACAGCACGCCGTCCTCGCCCCTGGCCAGGTCCCGGTAGGCGAGCAGGCGCTGCCGGTCCGCGGGGGTGTTCACCGGGTAGTACGGCTCGTCGCCGCGGGCGGCGAAGCGGGAGTACTCCCTGACCACGACGGTCGCCTCACGCGTGTAGTCGCGCTCGGGGTGGAAGTGCCGGAACTCGTGGATGCGCGTGTAGGGCACGTCCTCGTCGGCGTAGTTCATCACCGGGGTGCCCTGGAAGTCGCCCACCGGCAGCACCTCCTGCTCGAAGTCGAGCGTGCGCCACGTCAGCTCGCCCTCGGCGTTGCCGAAGTACTCGTCCACCGGGCCCGTGTAGACGACCGGCACCTGCCCCACGACGGCGTCCCTGGAGAACTCCCCGGCGCGCAGGAAGTCGGTGCCCAGGCGCACCTCGACGTTCGGGTGGTCGGCCATCCGCTCCAGCCACGCGGTGTAGCCGTCCACCGGCAGGCCCTCGTACGTGTCGTTGAAGTACCGGTTGTCGTACGTGTAGCGCACGGGCAGCCGGGTGACGGTCTCGCCGGGCAGCTCGCGCGGGTCGGTCTGCCACTGCTTGGCGGTGTAGCCGCGGAAGAACGCCTCGTACAGCGGGCGCCCGATCAGCGAGATCGCCTTGTCCTCGAAGTTGTCGGCGCTCGCGGTGTCCACCTCGCCGGCCTGCTCGGCCACCAGCGCGCGCGCCTCCGACGGGGACATGGCCTTGCGGAAGTACTGGTTGATCGTCGCCAGGCTCACCGGCATGGGGTAGACCTCACCGCGGTACGTCGAGTAGACGCGGTGCACGTAGTTCGTGAACCTCGTGAAGCGGTTGCAGTACTCCCACACCCGCTCGTTGGAGGTGTGGAACAGGTGCGCGCCGTAGCGGTGCACCTCGATGCCCGTGGTGGGTTCCGCCTCGGAGTAGGCGTTGCCGCCGATGTGGGAGCGGCGCTCCAGGACGAGGACCTTCAGGCCCAGCTCCTCGGCGCACCGCCGCGCGACGGTCAGTCCGTAGAAGCCGGACCCGACGACGACGAGGTCGGCGTTCACCGGGCCTCCCGACCACACCGCGACGGGACGGGCGCGTGCTCCTGCGACAGGCTGTACCTAGGCATGATGCCGCTCAGGGTAACGGCCCGCCGCCGGGCCCAGGGGCAGGCGCGCCCGCTCCCCGCCGCGCGCACGGGGTGCGCACCCGCTCCACACGCGGTGGGCACCCGCTCCGCACCCGACCCGCACCCGCCTCGCGCGCCGGCCCCACCGGACGCGCCGGACCTCAGTCGCAGGCCGTGATCCGGTACAGCACGGCCCCGCCCCCCGAGGCCACCGGCTCGAAGCCCGGGCGCCCCTGGAAGGCGCGGAAGGCGGTGTAGCCGGCCGGCTCCAGGCGCGGCGGGCGCCACAGCGGACCGTCGTCGAGCACCCAGCGCACCCGGTGCCGCTCCAGGACCGGGCAGACCGCCGGGTCCACGCCGGCGTCCTGCAGGTGGTCGGCGAGGAAGACCCAGTCGTCCGGGTAGTTCCCGCGCAGGTGCGGGTAGAGCACCTCCACCCCCGACAGGGCGTAGGCGAAGCTGCTGCCGTCCCACGGCGTGCCCGCCACCACGTCCCCCTCGGGCACGTGGCGGTCCAGCTGCTCCAGGAAGCGCTGCTCGGCCAGCGTGACCAGCGAGTTCCGCGGGTGCTCGGCGGCGTCGACGTTGCTCTTGGCCAGCTGGGCGGCGTTGCCCCGCACCTGCGGCACCGCCGCGCCCAGCGCCACCAGCACCGCGACCACCCCGGCGGCGCGACGGGCCCGCGCCGGGGTCCGCGCGGCACGGGCGGCGGCGGCGCCGGCCCAGCAGGTGCCCAGCACGGCCAGCGCCGTGCCGGTCACCGGCAGGCTGGCGGCCAGCCGGCCGCGGTCGTTGTACCAGGGGGCCGTCAGCGCCGAGGAGAGCGGCGAGTCCACGGAGGCGGCCAGCACGTCCAGGGCCGCCACCACCACGTGGCCGACGGCCAGCCAGCGCCACCGCACGCGGGTGCAGGCGCGCACCGCACCGAGCAGCACGAGCGCCCCCACCAGCCAGCCGGCCCCCGAGCTCGCCGGCGCACCGCGCAGCGCCTCCGCGACCGCGCGGGCCACCGAGCGGGTGGCCGGCCAGTCCGCCGCGGCCATGCCCCGCAGCGACGGCCACGCCACCACCACGGCACCCGCGGCCACCAGCACGGTCAGCGCCGCGACCAGCAGCACCACGCCGTGCTGCCGGGCTCCGCGCCAGGGCAGCAGCAGCGCCGGCAGCACGGAGACCACCGCGAGGACGGCCGTCAGCAGCAGCACCACGAAGAAGGCCCCCGGGTGCGCCAGCGCACACCCGGCGGCCGCCGCCGCGGCCACCACCAGGGCGCGCGGGCGCTCGCCCGGCACGGGCGGACCGGGCTCGCCACGGCCCCCCGCGGCCAGCGCCAGACCCCCCAGCACGGCCGGCACCAGCGCGGTGCCGAGCACGAAGGGCCACAGCCCCCCGCGGTCCACGTACCAGGGGAAGGCCACGAAGCCCTGCGCGAGCACCGGCGCCAGCAGCAGCGGCAGCGGGCGCGGGCCCAGCACGGCGCGCACCAGCAACCCGGCCGACAGCGCCCACACCACCCCCGGCACGACGGCCACCAGCGCGTTGGAGGCCAGCACCGGGGACGTCGGCCCGGCCACCAGGGCCGCCAGGCCGTGCCACGCGGAGGGGTAGAAGCCGCCCGACCGCGGCGAGGTCAACCCGGCCACGTCGAAGGGCGAGGCGCTGCCGGTGTCCAGCACCCGGCGCACCGCGTTGAGGTGGAAGATCGTGTCGAAGGCCTGCGAGACGACGTCCGGCCGGCCCAGCCCGCGCACCGCCGTCGCCACCGCCAGGGCCGTGGCGACGGCGGTGCCGGCCAGCAGCGCCGCCACCGCCCGCGCCTGCGGGGGCGCCGGGACCGGCGCGGGCAGCCGCCGGCGCAGCAGCCGGGGGGCGAGCCGGCCGACGAGCGCGGCGGCCCCCGCCGCCAGGAGCGTCCCCGCGGCCAGCGGGCCCAGGCCCCAGCGCACCCCCGTGAGCGGGGTCGCCAGCGAGCACGCGCCCAGCACCGCCACCGTCAGGGCCGGGGCGGCGGTCACCAGCAGGACACCGCGCAGGCGCAGCGCCCAGCCGACGGCCAGGCCCGGCGCGAGGACCACCGCCACGGCCAGCGCCAGCACGGGCAGCGCAGCCAGCCACTGCCCCGCGCTCGCCGTGCTCGCGGTGCCCGCGGTGCCCGCGGTGCCGACCGCCACCTCCTGCAGAGCCGTGCCCGTGATCACCGGGGCAGCTGCTCCGGCCGGGAGCGGGCGATCAGGCGGCGGTAGGCGACGGTGCGCACCCGCGCCGGCACGAAGCGGTAGCCACCGCGGACCACGACGTTGCGCACGGCCTGCGCGGGGGTGGTGAAGCCCTCGGCGCGCAGGTGCCGCTGCAGCCGCAGCTCCGAGCGCCACAGCCGCAGCCCCCCGCGGCGGGCGTAGGAGCCCGCCGCGGCGTCGGCACCCACGCGGTACTTGACGAGCGGGTCGGGCAGGTTCTCGCAGCGCGCCCCGGCGGCGATCATCCGGGCGAACAGCCAGTAGTCCTCCATCAGCGGCAGGTCGCGGTACCCGCCCGCCGCCGCCACCGCCGAGCGGCGGTAGACCACCGTGGGGTGGTTGAAGGGGTCGTGGAAGCGGGCGTAGGAGGCGATGCGCTCACCGGTCGGGGGCGTGCGCCGGCCCACCACGTCGTCCTCGCCGGCGCCGATCTCCCACAGGCCCGTGCCGACCAGGTCCGCCCCGGCCGCCAGGACGGGCAGCTGCCGCGCGAAGCGCTCCGGCAGGCTGACGTCGTCGGCGTCCATGCGGGCCACCACGTCGTGGCGGCAGGCGGCCAGACCGGCCTCCAGGGCCGTGGCGAGGCCGACGTTGCGCTCCAGCGGCACCAGCCGCACCGGCACGCCGGCCGCACCGTCGCGGGCCAGCTCGGCCAGCAGCTCGTCCAGCCCGGCGGGGACGGGACCGTCGCGCACCACGACGACCTCGTCGGGACGCAGCTGCTGGTCCGCGGTGACGCTGCGCACCGCGCGGCGCACCAGCGCGGCGTCGTCGGCCGCCCACACCGGCAGCAGCACCGAGAACGGCGGCAGCTGCCCCGGCGGCAGCGGGCCGGCGGCCGCGCCGGGCCCGGCGGACCCGGCGGACCCGGCGGACCCGGCGGACCCGGCGGACCCGGCGGACCCGGCGGACCCGGCACGGACCGCGGCGCTCCCCACGGCGCTCTCCACCGCCGCGACGTCCGCGCTCACCCCGCCGAGCCCGGCCAGCACGTCCGCGGTCGCGGCCGGCGGGCGCACCGCCTCGGCCAGGCCGCGCACCAGGCCGCGCACCAGCACCCCGCGCGCGGACGAGCGGCGCAGGGTGCGGCCCCAGCGCAGCAGGGTGGCGCCGCCGTACAGGACGGTCTCGCGCGCGTCCAGGGTGCGGTACCGGGTGAACAGCCACGCCTTGTTGCGCACCTCGAACCGGAACCGCTCACCCGGGTCGACGTCGGTGCCCCCGAAGACGCGGGTGCGGTGCTCCACCACGCTCTCCGGCGCCGCCACGCCCCGCGCCCGCCGCAGCAGCCGGGTGGTGAACTCGAAGTCGTCGTTCCACAGGAAGAACGCCGCGCGCGGCAGGCCCGAGGAGCGCACCGCCGCCGCCTCCACCAGCACCGCCACGAAGGACGCCGAGCGGATCGGCACGCAGCCCGCCGCGGCGGCGGCCTCGCGCTCGGCGCGCGGAGCGCCCACGCGCGGGCGCGGGGTGTTCATGGGGTGCTCGCGCCCGTCGCGCCACACGACGCGGCTGGCGACCAGGACGGCCCCGGTCGCCGCGCGGGCCCGCAGCGCGGCGGCGAGCGCGCCCGGGCGCGGGACGGTGTCGTCGTCCATCAGCCACACCAGGTCCGCGGCGTGCCGGTGCAGCGCGCGCGCCACGCCGGCGGCGAAGCCGCCCGCCCCGCCGGTGTTGCGCTCCAGGCGCACCAGGTCCAGCGGCAGCGGCGCGGCGGCGGCCCAGGCCCGCACCGCCTCGGCGGTGCCGTCGGTGGAGGCGTTGTCCACCACGACCACGGCGTCCGGCAGGCGCGTCTGCGCCGCCAGCGCGGTCAGCGCCTCCACCAGCAGCTCGCGGCGCTGGTGGGCGACCACCACGGCCACCACGCGGGGCTCGGCGGGCACGGCGGGGGGCGCAGCGGGGACGTCGGGCACGGCGCCAGCCTCCCAGGCGGACGCCGTGGAGCCGCTCACGACCCGCTCCCGGCGCGCGGGGCGGGCGCCCCGGCCACCGCGAGCACCGCGGCCGCGGCGCGGTCGGCGGCGGCGGCCAGCGAGCCGTGCCGCTCGGCCCACGCGCGCAGCCGCTCCCTCCGCGCCG
Organism: Kineococcus esterisolvens; assembly: GCF_050871405.1. Classification (NCBI taxonomy): domain Bacteria; kingdom Bacillati; phylum Actinomycetota; class Actinomycetes; order Kineosporiales; family Kineosporiaceae; genus Kineococcus; species Kineococcus esterisolvens. Next base: position 25,268 of record NZ_JBJLRI010000026.1, on the reverse strand, counting down.
CGTCCGGGCGCCGCCAGCCCCGCAGCGCGTCCGCCACCGCCGCCGCGTCGTGGTCCACGACGGCACCGAGCTCGCCGGAGCGCACGGCGTCGGCGCCGCTGCCCACGCCGGCGAACAGCACGGGCGTCCCGCAGGCCGCCGCCGCGGCGATCTTCGTGGGTGCCATGAGGTCGTAGCCGCTGCCGGGCACCAGGGAGGCCAGCGCCACGTCGGCCTCGCCCAGCAGGCGGGCCGCCTCGGCGGGCGGCACCGTGCCGGGCAGCTCGACCGCACCGGGCGCCAGCTCGGCGGCCAGCGCCCGCAACCGGGGCACGTCGACGCCGCCGCCGACCATGACCAGCCGGGCGGCCGGGTCGGTGCGGGCCACCTGCGCGAAGGCGCGCACGAACACCTCCGCGCCCTGCCACTGCGACATCGTGCCGCTGTAGACGGCGCGCAGCCCGCCGGCCGGCGGGACGCGCCGCGCGGGCCGGAAGACGTCGACGTCCACGCCGTTGCCGACGACGCGCACCCGCCCGGGGGCGACGCCGGCGCGCACGACCTCCTCGGCCATGCCGTCCGTGACGGCCAGCACGGCCGCCGCGCCGCGCAGCGCGGCGGCCTCGGCGGTGCGCAGGGCCGCCAGCACCGGCCGCGGCGCCCCGGCGGCCACGGCCCCCAGCGACCACACGTCGGGCACGTAGGACACGTACGGCACCGAGCGCAGCCGGCCGGCCAGCCGCGTGGCCAGGCCGGTGGTGGGCGGCGGCTCGTGCACGACGACGTCGGGGCGCCGCCCCAGCAGCAACCGGCCCGTCAGGGGCACGTCGAAGCTGAGGTAGGGCAGGTAGCCGCGCACGACGCCCCCGGCGTCGCGCAGCACGGGGGCGCGGCGGGTGCGCACGCCGTCCTCGTCGGGCGGGGCCGCACCGCGCGGGGCGGTGGTGAGGACCTCCACCTCGCAGCCGGCGGCCACCAGGGCGCGGGCCAGGGCGCGCAGCCGGAAGGGGGCGGCGCCCACGTCGGGGGCCCAGGTCCGGGTGGCGATGCGGACCAGGGGCGACACGGACGGGGACCCTACCCGGACGGGCTGCGGTCCCCGGGCGGGCGCGCGGCAGGATCGCGGCGTGCGCATCGCCGTCGTGACCACCTGGTACCCCAGCAGCGCCGACGGCGTGGAGGGCGTGTTCGTGCAGCGGCACGTCGAAGCGCTGCGCCGCGGGCACGACGTGAGCGTGCTGCACCTGGCGTCCCGGCCGGCGGCGGCGCAGCCGGGGGTGCGGCGCCTGGTGCTGGACCGGCGCTCGCCTCGGTCGGTGGCGGCGGCGCTGGCGGCGGTGCGGGACGCGGCGAGGGGCGCGGACGTGCTGCACACGCACGTCTTCTCGACGCTGCTGCTGGTCCCGCCGGCGGGTCCCTGGCGCCCGGACGTGCCGTGGCTGCACAGCGAGCACTGGTCGGGCGTGTCGGACCCGGCGTCCGCCGGGCCGCTGTGGCGGGGGCTGGCCGGTGCGCGCCGGGTGCTGGACCGCCCGGACGCGGTGACGGCGGTCAGCCGCTACCTGGCGGACGCGGTCGTCCCCTTCCGCCGCGACCGCACCTGCCACGTGGTGCCCAACGTCGTGCCCGCACCCGCGACGCCGGCACCCCCGCCGGCCGGGCCGGTCCTGCGGCTCCTCGCGGTGGGCAACCTGCGGCCGGTCAAGGACCCGCTGCTGGCGGTGGGGGTGCTGGCGGAGCTGCGGCGCCGCGGCGTTGACGCCCGGCTGCGGTGGGTGGGTGCCGGCCCGCTGGAGGCGGCGGTGCGCGACCGGGCTGCGCAGCTGGGGGTGAGCGGGGTGCTGGAGCTGCTGGGGCGGCGCGCGCCGGCGGAGTTCGCCGGGGAGTGGGCGGCGTGCGACGTGTTCCTGCTGCCCAGCCGGCACGAGACGTTCTGCGTGGCGGGGGCGGAGGCGCTGGCGGCGGGCCGCCCGGCGGTGCTGGGCGCGCGCGGCGGGGCGCGCGACTTCGCCGGGCCCGGGGTGCACCTGGTGGCCGAGCGCACGCCGGCCGCGTTCGCGGACGCGGTGCAGCGCGCCGCCGCGGAACGCCTGCCGCCGGAGCGGATCGCCGGGCCGGTGCGCGAGCGCTTCTCCCCCGCCGCCGTGGCCGCCGCCCTCGACGCGGTCCTGGCGACCCTCCCGACCCGCCGCTGACCCCCGCCGCCCCCGCGGTGGTCGGGAACCCGCCGCTCCCCCGACCACCGCGGGCGGGGGGACGGACGAGGACGGGCCGGGCGGGGCCGGGCGGGGTCAGGCGAGGCCGGACAGCTCGGCCTGGACGGCGAAGTCGGGCACGGCCGCGACGACCTCCTCGAACGAGCCGATCGCCCGCACCCGGCCGCCCTCCAGCACCACGACCGCGTCGCAGTCCCGCACGGTCGCCAGCCGGTGCGCGACCACGAGCACGGTCACGTCGCGCAGCCCGGCGACCGTGGCGGTCACGGCGGCCTCGGTGGCGGCGTCCAGGGCGCTGGTGGCCTCGTCGAGCACCAGCACGTGCGGGTCGGCGTACAGGGCGCGGGCGATGCCGAGGCGCTGGCGCTGCCCGCCGGACAGCCGCAGCCCCCGCTCCCCCACGGGCGTGCGCACCCCCTCGGGCAGGGCGGCGACGACCTCGGTGAGCTGCGCCGCGGCCAGCGCCCGCTCCACCCGGGCGAGGTCCACGCCCTCCTCGTCCCAGCTGAGGGCGACGTTGCGCGCGACGTCGGTGTCCAGGAGCGCGACGTCCTGCGGCACGTACCCGACGCGGCGGCGCCAGGCCCCGGTGACCTCCTCGATCGGCAGGCCGCCCACGAGCAGCCGGCCCGCGGTCGGAGTCAGCAGGCCCAGCACGAGGTCCACGAGCGTCGACTTGCCCGACCCCGAGCGGCCCACGACGGCGACGCGCGCCCCGGCGGGCACCACGAGGTCCACCCCGTCCAGCGCGGGCGCGGAGCCGCCCGGGTAGGTGAAGCCGACGCCCTCCAGCCGCACCTCCACGGCACCGGGGGGCAGCGCGTCGGGGCCGCCGGCGGTCCCCGGGGAGGGGGCGGGCCCGTCGGCGGCCCCGGTGTCCCGCAGCGCGTCCAGCACCTCGCGGGCGTTGGGCTGGTGGGCGTGCATGGTGGCGAACACCGACTGCAGGCGCGTCAGGCACGGCACGACGCGGAAGCCGGCCACGGCGAACAGCCCGATCGCGGAGACCGCCTGGGTGACGCCCTGCGTCAGGACGGCGACGCCGCCGACCACGAGGAAGCCGCCCAGCAGCGCCGCCTCGAGCACGAAGCGGGGTCCCACCGAGTAGAAGAAGGCCATGCCGCGGGCGCGGGCGCTGCGGGCGCGCACGCCGCGGGCGACCCCGGCCAGCTGCTCCCCCCGGCCGCGCAGGGTGATCTCCTTGGTCGCCGCGAACGACTCCTGCACCAGCCGCACGGTGTCCACGCTCGTGGTGACGGCGGTGCGCCCCGCGGCGGCGGCGCGCCGCGCGATCACCGCGTAGAGCACGAAGGCGACGACGGCGAAGTAGGCGGCGGCGACCACGGCCGTCTGCCAGGCGGCGACGAGGACGACCACGCCCACGGCGGCGAGGCTCGCCACCTCCGCCACGAGGCTCGAGAACGGCATGAGGAAGCCGTTGAACGTCTGGTTGAGCGACTCGTCCACGGTGCGCACCGCCCGCGCGGAGCTGGCCCGCAGCCGGTAGCTCCACGACGCGGACAGGTAGGCGCGCACGAGGCGGTCGGCGACGTCGACCTCGTGCTCGGCGAAGCGCACGACGCCCCAGCGCACGAGCGCGAGGCTGGCCAGGCTCTTGGCGACCAGCAGCGCGCTGACCACGACGAGGAGCAGCACGAGCGTGCCGGCGTCGATCTCGGCGCCCACGCCGGGCAGCGGCACGGCGAGCCGCCCGCCCCCGCCGACCGCGACCGGCAGCAGCACGGCCAGCAGGCCGAGGGCGGCGACGTCGAGGACGGCCAGGGCCGCCTGGGCGCCGCTGTAGAGGGCGACGAAGCGCCCGCTGCCCGCCGGCAGCAGCCTCAGCAGGGCCTGGACGGTCCGGAGCAGCTCGCGCACGCCGGCCATCCTCCCCGACGCACGGGCCGGGACCGGCCATGATGGTGCGGTGACGAGCACCCCGCACGACACGCCGCGCGGCGCGGACCCCGGCACGCGGACCGGCGCGCCCCCGCGCCCGGCCACCCGGGCACCGGACACCGGACGGCACCCGGGCACGTGGGTCGTGGTGCCGCTGTACCGGGAGGCCGGGGTCGTGGGCGACGTGGTGCGCGAGCTGCGCACCCGCTTCGCGCACGTGGTGTGCGTGGACGACGGCAGCCCGGACGGCTCGGCGGCCGTGGCCGAGGAGGCGGGCGCGACGGTGGTGCGCCACGGCGTGAACCTGGGGCAGGGCGCGGCGCTGCAGACGGGCATCACCTACGCGCTGCGCGACGAGCTGACGACGTCGGTGGTGACCTTCGACGCCGACGGGCAGCACCGGGTGGAGGACGCCGACGAGATGGTGCGCCGGCTGGAGCGCGAGGGGCTGGACGTGGTGTTCGGCTCCCGCTTCCTGGACCGGCGCACGCAGCTGGACCCGCTGCGGCGGGCGGTGCTGCGGCTGGCGACGGTCTACACCAACCGCTCCACGGGGGTGCGGCTGACCGACGCCCACAACGGGCTGCGGGTGCTCTCGCGCCGGGGTGCGGCGCACCTGCGCCTGAAGCACGACCGGATGGCGCACGCCAGCGAGATCGTGGAGCAGGTGGGCCGCAGCGGGCTGCGCTGGGCGGAGCACCCGGTCGAGATCCGCTACACCGACTACTCGCGCTCGAAGGGGCAGTCGCTGCTGAACAGCGTCAACATCCTCGTCGAGACGCTGCTGGGCTGAGGGGACGAGGACGTGGGGGGAACGCCGTGCTGCTGATCCAGCTGCTGCTCATCGCCGCCGTGCTGGCCGTCGGCGTGCTCCTGGTGCGCAGCACCGCCGGCGCCCGGCACCAGGCGGTGCGCCGGCTGCTGCTGGGCGGTCTGGTGCTGCTGGCGGTGGCCAGCATCCTCGCGCCGGGAGCGGTGACGGCGCTGGCCCAGGTGCTGGGCGTGGGCCGCGGCACCGACCTGCTCCTGTACGGGCTGGTGGTGGCGTTCCTGGGGGTGCTGGTCTCCTCGTACAGGCACCGCCGCTCGATGGAGGAGCGGCTGACGCAGCTGACGCGGCGACTGGCGCTGGACGAGGCGGAGGCGCCGGCGCTGGCGCGGGCGCGCCACGAGCACGCCCCGGAGGGCCGCCCCCGCGACTGAGCGCGGGGCGGCCGGCGGGGCCGGGCCGTCGGGGCCGGGCCGTCGGGTCAGGCCAGCGCGGCGCGGACCTGGTCCAGGACGACGTCCTGGACGGCGCCGGTGCCGCCGAAGACGAGGGCGGTGCCGACCTCCAGGGGGTTGCCCTGGTCGTCCAGCGTGGCGCGGGCGTCGGCCTGCAGGTCCCGCAGCACGTCGGCGGTCGCGGTGGGCAGCTGGCCGGGCCGGGTGAGCAGCAGCGGGCCACCGCCGTAGGCCAGCAGGGCCGAACCGGCCAGCGCGTCGGCCCACCCCTCGCCGGTGGCGATGCCCACGATGGTGGTGGCGTCCTCGAAGAAGCTGCTGGAGGTGAACTGCCGGGCGATGCGCGCGGAGGTGTCGTAGCGGTCGGCGCCGGCGATGGGGGCCCAGCCGCTCCGGCCGGACACGGCGACGGCGGCGGGCCCGCCGATGGCGATCTTCGTGGTGAAGCCGCGCTGGTCCAGGTAGCCGGCGGTGGTGCTGCCCAGGTTCGCGCCGTCGCTGAGCAGCACGACGCCGACGCTGTGCTCGGTGTCGGCGTCCACGACACCCATGAGGGCACCGGCGGCCAGGCCGTCGGGGAAGTTCCAGCCGGTCACGACGGAGACGGTGCCGGCCTCGGGGATCAGCTTGGCGACCTCCACGGCGGTGCCGAAGCGGTCGGCGCCGGCGACGCGGGTGACGGCGCCGGCGATCCCGAGGGAGCGCACCGACTCCTCCACCGAGGTCGACAGGGCCGCGGTGCCGCCCAGCAGGTAGACGGTGCCGCCGGGGGCGAGGACGTCGCGGATGGCGTCGGCGACGGAGGCGTCCAGCCCGCCGGTGGGCGTCAGCAGCAGCGGACCGCCCTCGTCGGAGGCGAGCGGCGCGGCGGCGAGGGAGTCGGCGTAGGTGTCCGACCGGGCCAGCACGACGGCGCCCGCGCGCTGCCCGGAGAAGGACCTCGAGGCGGCGACGGCGGTGCCGATGCGGTCGGCGCCGGCGAGGCGGCTCACCGAGGCCGCCTTGAGCTGCACGTCGACGGGTTCCGCGCCGGCGGGCGCGGCACCGCCGCCGACGACGGCGACGGCGAGTGCGGCCGCGAGGGCCAGGGAGCGGGAGCGCAGACGCATGGGGACCTTCCGGGGCGGTGTGCGTGGGTGCGCGCGGAGCGCGCAGACCCGACCGGTGTCGGACCGGCCGGGCTCGACCTTGAGGCACAGGGTCGCACGAGCTCACCGGGTGTGGGACGCGTCACGTCCCGGCGCCGCCGCACCGCTCCTCCCACCCCCGGGAGGGAGGGGAAGTTCTCGCTGCGCGCTCGGCGCACTACTGTGCGCCCATGCGCATGACTGTCATCGGGTGTGGGTACCTGGGCGCCGTGCACGCCGCGTGCATGGCCGAGCTGGGTCACGAGGTGGTCGGCGTGGACGTGGACGCCGAGAAGATCGAGGCGTTGCGCGAGGCGCGCGCACCGTTCTTCGAGCCGGGTCTGCCCGAGCTGCTGGAGAGCGCCATGGCCACCGGCCGGCTGCGCTTCACCACCGAGATGGCCGAGGCCGCCGGCTCCGCGGTGCACTTCGTGTGCGTGGGCACCCCGCAGAAGAAGGGCGAGTTCGCCGCCGACATGCGCTACGTGGACGCCGCGGTCGACGCGCTGCTGCCGCACGTGGGCGCCGGTGAGCTGGTGGTGGGCAAGTCCACCGTGCCGGTGGGCACCGCGGCGCGGCTGGCCGCGAAGGTGGCCGAGCTGGCCCCGGGCGCCTCCCTGGCGTGGAACCCGGAGTTCCTGCGCGAGGGCCACGCGGTCCAGGACACCCTGCACCCCGACCGCCTGGTCTACGGCGTGCCCGAGGGCCCGGAGTCGGCCGCGGGGCAGAACGCCAAGGCGCTGCTGGACGAGGTCTACGCCACGCCCCTGAAGCGCGGCACCCCCACGATCGTGACGGACTACCAGACCGCCGAGCTGGTCAAGGTCGCCGCCAACTCCTTCCTGGCCACGAAGATCTCCTTCATCAACGCCATGGCCGAGCTGTGCGAGAAGGTCAACGCCGACGTCACCCAGCTGGCCGACGCCATCGGCCACGACGACCGCATCGGGCGCAAGTTCCTCAACGCCGGCCTGGGCTTCGGCGGCGGCTGCCTGCCCAAGGACATCCGCGCGTTCATGGCCCGCGCCGGCGAGCTCGGCGCGGACCAGACCCTGACGTTCCTGCGCGAGGTCGACTCGATCAACATGCGCCGGCGCATCCGCATGGTCGACCTGGCCCGCGAGGTGTGCGACGGCTCGCTGATCGGCAAGCGCGTGGCGATCCTGGGCGCGGCGTTCAAGCCCGACTCCGACGACATCCGCGACTCCCCCGCGCTGAACGTGGCCGCGCAGATCCAGCTTCAGGGCGGTGACGTGGTGCTGACCGACCCGGCCGCGCTGGACAACGCCCGCAAGGCCGTGCCCTCCATCGGCTTCGCCCAGAGCGTCCAGGACGCCGTGCGCGGCGCCGACGTCGTGCTGCTGCTGACGGAGTGGAAGGAGTACCGCGAGCTGGACCCGGCCTCGATCTCGCACCTGGTCAAGGAGAAGCGCGTCCTCGACGGGCGCAACGCGCTGGACCCGGCCCGCTGGCGCGCGGCCGGCTGGACCTACCGCGCCCTGGGCCGCCCCCGCGCCTGAACGACCCCACCGCCCTGCACCGGTGACCGAGGAACCCACCACCCCTCGACCACCGGTGCGGGAGTGGCGGGTGTGAGGGAAGTGCGCGGGTTCGCCGGTGTCCCGGGGTGGACCTGAGGCGGACCCGGCGACGGCACGGCCGGGTCACCCGTGCGCGACACGCCGGAGCCCTACTGTGGTCCGGTGCCCGCCCAGCCGCCCCCCAGCCACGACCCGGCGCAGCCGTCCCGACGCCGGACGCCCGGGCGACCCCCCGCGGTGCGCCGGCCCGGCGAGGACGACGCCGCACCCGTCGGCGGCACGCGCGCGCTGCCCGTGACCCCGCCGCAGGACGCACCCGCGGGCCCCGGGCGGGCCGGCTACACCGCCACGACCTACGGGCGCCCCGCTCGCCGGCGCCCCGAGCGCCCCGCCGCGCAGGCCCCCGGTCGGCAGCAGCGGCTCGCCGAGCTGCGCCGGCCGGCACCGCCCGCGGACCGGGAGCCGCCCGCGCGCCGCGCGCCCGGGGCACCCGCCGCCCCCCCGCCGCCGCGGCGCACCCGGGTGGGCCGGCGGCGGCGCCGGCTGGGCGTGCTGGCGCTCGTGCTGGTCGTGCTCGTGGTCTACCCGCTGGCGCTGGGCTGGCGCGGCTGGTCGGCGGTGCAGGAGGTGGCGGCCGCGCCGACCGGCGAGCGGCCCGCGGACACCCCGGGCACCACGTACCTCATCGTGGGCAGCGACTCCCGCGACGGCATGAGCGCCGAGGAGCTGGCGCAGTACTCCGCGGGCGGTGACGACATCCTCGGCCGCCGCACCGACACGATCATGCTGCTGCACGTGCCGGGGTCCGGCCCGTCCGCGCTCATCAGCGTCCCGCGCGACTCGTACGTCCCGATCCCCGGCCACGGGTCCGGCAAGATCAACGCCGCGTTCGCCCTCGGCGGCGCCCCGCTGCTCACGCAGACGGTGGAGGAGGTCTCCGGCCTGCGCGTGGACCACTACGTCGAGACGGGCTTCGCCGGGTTCGCGCACATCGTGGACGCGGTCGGCGGTGTGGAGGTGTGCCCGCCGGCGGCGGTGCAGGACGTGCGCGCGGGTCTGGACGTCGAGGCCGGCTGCCAGACGATGGACGGCGCCACCGCCCTGGGGTACGCGCGCTACCGCTACTCCGACCCCGCCGGCGACCTGGGGCGCGCGAACCGGCAGCGCGAGCTGCTGGCGGCGATCGTCGCGAAGGCCGCCTCCCCCGTCACGCTGCTGAACCCGTTCCGCGCGTTCCCGCTGGCCTCCGCCGCCGGCGGCGCGGTCGCCGTCGACGAGGGCGCCTCGCTGGGCGCGATGGTGGAGTTCGCGCAGGGGATGCGCTCGGCGACGGGGGCCGACGGGATCTCGATGACGGTGCCGGTGGCGAACCCGAGCCTGCGCACGTCCTCGGGCCTGGCCGTGAAGTGGGACACCGAGAAGGCCCTGGAGATGTTCGCGGACCTGCAGCGCGACGACACCGAGGCCCTGCGCTCGCTCGTCCCGGCCCCCTGACGGGTTCCCCGGGAACCCCCGGACGCGAAGACGCGGGTGGCGGCCGCAGCCACCACCCGCGCCCTCGCCGGACGGGGAACCGTCAGAACGCGGTGACCGCGTCCACGGCGTTCACGACGCCCTGCCCGTAGAACCCGTTGACGTCCGCGGGACCGGCGCACGTCGCCGTGGTGACCGTCTCACCGGCGGCGGTGACCCGGCGGTAAGTGAACTCCGCCGGCACCGGGCAGGCCACGTCCTCGGCGGTGCCGAGCAGGAGCGCCTCGGTGAGGGACGGGTCGAGCGTCAGGGTGCCCGGGTGGGCGGGATCGTTCTCCCCGTACTCGCTGACGATGAGGGCGGCGACGCCGGCGGCGTGCGGGGCGGCCATCGAGGTGCCCTGCAGGTAGCGGTAGTAGGCGCTGGTGCCGTCCTCGGCCACCTCGCGCACCACGGACGGCGTGGTGGGCTCACCGTTCTCGTCGATGGCCCCCTCGGCCGCGAGCACGTTCTCCGGGTAGGTGGAGAGGATCTGCGCGGTCACGTCCACGCGCCCGTTCGGGGTGTCGTAGGCGTCGCCGCCGGGCGCGGCCACGTCGGCCTGCTCGGTGCCGTAGTTGGAGTAGTACGCCTTGCGGCCGGACGGGCCGGTGGAGGTGACGGTCACGACGCCGGCGCTCTCGGCGGGGACGCTGAGGCAGGTGGAGTTGTCGATGGTGCGCTCGCGCGCACCGACGGGGTTGCCCTCCTCGTCGACCGGGAAGTTCGGGCTGGAGGCGTCCACACCGGGGGCGCCGAGGTCGGTCGCGGCGTTGCCGGCGGCCCCCACGGGCAGGACGCCGTTGTCGCGCGCGTAGTCGATCGCGCGCTGCACGGCGGCGACGGTGACGCGCTGCTCGGCCTGCTCCTCGGGCGAGTCGGCCGGGTTGGCCTGGCAGTTGAACAGCCACGGGTCGACGTAGAAGCTCATGTTGACGACGTCGACGCCGGAGTCGGCCGCGTAGGTGATCGCGTCGAGGGTGGGCTGCAGGAAGAAGTACCCGGAGTCCTGGCCCGCGCGCAGGTTGACGAGGTTCACCTCGGGCGCGACACCGGCGATGCCGAGGCCGTTGACGGCCGCGGCGACGGTCCCCGCCACGTGGGTGCCGTGACCGCCCTCGTCCACGTCGGCGGGGTCGACGCAGGTCTCGACCTCGCAGGGGCCGTCGATCTCGGGCAGGTCGGTGACGAAGTTCCGGCTCGTCTCGGCGTCGAAGTTCGGGGCGAGGTCCGGGTGCGAACCGTCGACACCGGTGTCGATGATGCCGACGCTGACCTTGTCGCTGCCCGGCTGGACGGCGTGGGAGCCCTCGGCGGTGGCGTCGATGGCGGCCATGTCCCACTGGAGGTCCGCCAGCGGCTCGGCGCCGGGCCCCTTCGGCCCCTTCCCCCGGGACGACTGCAGCACCGCACCGTCCGCGGCGTCGGCCACGGTGGCGGTGAGCCGCTCGACGGCGTCGTCGGCCTCGTCGGCACCGTCGGGCGAGGTCCCGATGCGGCGGTTGGCGGCGGCGCCGAGCAGGCCCGGCGCCGCAGCGGCCGCGGCGGCGAACTGCTCCGACTCGGTGCGCACGAAGGCGTACCCCACGGACTCGTTGCTGGACACGACGGTGCCGCCGGCGGCGGCGATGGCCGCGCGGGCCGCCGCGTCGGTGGTTCCCTCGTCGTAGACGACGACGTACTCGCCGGCGGTCCGCACCGCGGCACCACCCGCGGCCGCCGCGGGGGCCGCGGTGGAGGTCGGGTCGGCCGAGGACGCCGTCTGCGTCGCGGCCAGGGTCGCCGCGACGAGCGTGACGCTCACCGCGGAGGAGAGGACGATCTTGCGCACGTGGACTCCTGCCTGGGGGGACGAACGAGCGGGATCACCCGTCCGGCGCAATGCCGTGGCTGAGTGTGGTGCTCACGGTGCTCACAGACAAGAGGGCGCGCTGGGCAGAGTGCCGGGCTCCCGGCGCTGCGATGACCGCACCTCAGCGCCGCACGAGCTCCAGCAGCCCGTCCAGCAGGCGCCGGCCGTCCAGGCGCAGGCCGTCGTGCTGGTAGGCGTTGGTGACGAGCGTGCGCACGCCGCGCACCTCGCGCGCCGTGCGGGCGCTGAGCGCGTACGGCACGAACATGTCGTCCACGTACACCGCCGCCGCGACCGGCACGGCGTTGCCCGCCAGCACCTCCGGGTCGTACAGCGGCGTCAGGTCCTCGCGCCCGGCGAGCAGTTCCGCCGCGCCGCGCAGCGGGACCAGCGCCGGGTCCTCCTCGAACTGCCAGGGGTACACGTGCTCGCCGGTGAACCGGAACGGCGCGCCGGGCGGGGCGTTCAGGGAGAACTCGCCGAACTCGTCACGGACGCGGTGCGCCGCCCAGCGGGTGGCCCCGCCCGTGACCGGGCCCTGCGCGTAGATGCTCTCGTGCAGCACCGCGTACAGCGGGTGCGCCGCGAACGACAGCCGGCGGCCGGCCTCCACGAGGAACCGCGTCCGCAACCGGGTCGTGCCGCGCACCGTGGTGAACGGGTCCTCCAGCGCGAAGTGCAGCGCGTCGAAACCGGAGGTCTGGCCCAGCGCGATCCCCAGGGTGCGGAAGCGCCGCGAGCTCAGCCGCTCCCCCGTGGGCAGGAACTCCTCCTCGCCGTCCAGGTGCCCGGCGATCCGGTGCGCGACGGCCTCGTCGCGCGGGTAGCGCGCGAAGAACTCCGCGTTGCGCACGGCGGTCTGCGCGTAGGTGGCGCGGTACACGTCCTCCGCGCTCGCGCGCAGCCCCGGGAGCCCCGCGGTGACCAGCGCCCCCGCCAGGCCCTGCGGCGCCTGCGACAGGTAGCAGGTGATGACGAAACCGCCGTAGCTCTGGCCCAGCACCCACCAGGGTTCGACGCCCTGCAGCGCGTTCCGCAGCGCCTCGGCGTCGGCGACGACGGAGTCGGCGCGGAAGTGCGCCAGGTACCGGGCCTGCGCGGCCGCGTCGCCGACCTCGCCGAGGGACTGCGCGTCCAGCGGCGTGGAGCAGCCGGTGCCGCGCTGGTCCAGCAGCACGACGCGGAACTCCTCCAGCGCCCGGTCCAGCCAGCCGCCCAGGACGTCCGGGCGCGGGGCCGGGTTGCCGGGCCCGCCCTGCAGGAACACCAGCCGCGGTGCGTCCCGGGCGCCGTCGCGCACGTACTCGCGGGCGAACACCTCCACGGTGCCGGCTCCGGCTCCGGTGCGGTCCAGCGGGACGGTCAGGAAGTGCTCGTGCACGTCGTGGCCGTCGACGCGGTGGGACCGCGTGGCGAGGCCCGTCGCCGGGGCGGGGCTCACGGCGTCAGGCGCCGAAACCCGTGCCGGTGCGCCGGGCCCGCGCGCGCAGCTTCTCCCCCTTGTCGACCGCCGTCTGCCGCAGCGACTCCTGGAACTCCACGACCCGCTCGCGCAGCGCCTCGTCGGTGGCGGCGAGGATCCGCACGGCCAGCAGCCCGGCGTTGCGGGCCCCCCCGATGGAGACCGTGGCCACCGGCACGCCGGAGGGCATCTGCACGATGGACAGCAGCGAGTCCATGCCGTCCAGGTGCCGCAGCGGCACCGGCACGCCGATCACGGGCAGCGGGGTGACGCTGGCGAGCATCCCCGGCAGGTGCGCGGCGCCACCGGCTCCCGCGATGACGACCCGCAGGCCGCGCTGCGCGGCCGAGGCGCCCCAGGCGACCATGTCGTGCGGCATGCGGTGGGCGGAGACGACGTCGGCCTCGTAGCCGATGCCGAACTCCTCCAGCGCCTTCGCCGCGTCCTCCATGACGGGCCAGTCCGAGTCCGAGCCCATGACCAGGCCGACCTCGACCGCCTGCGCGCGTGCGTTCACTCGTCGATCTCCCCCGCGATGAAGGCCGCTGCGTGCCGGGCGCGCGCGCGGACGGTGTCCAGGTCGTCGCCGTAGACGGTGACGTGGCCCAGCTTGCGGCCGGGCCGCTGCTCCTTGCCGTACAGGTGCACCTTGACACCCGGGTCGTGCGCCATGACGTGCAGGTAGGAGCGGTAGAGGTCCGCGTGCCGCTCGTCGATCTCGGCGGGACCGAGGACGTTGACCATCACCGTCCACGGCGCACGGGCGGCGGTCTCGCCCAGCGGCAGGTCCAGCACGGCGCGCAGGTGCTGCTCGAACTGGCCGGTGACCGAGCCGTCGATCGTCCAGTGCCCGGAGTTGTGCGGGCGCATCGCGAGCTCGTTGACGAGCACCTCGCGGCGCCCGCCGCGCTCGACCTCGAACACCTCCACGGCCAGCACGCCGGTGACGCCCAGGCCCCCGGCGACGCGCAGCGCGACGTCGGTCAGCTGCGCGGCCACGTCGGGGTCCAGGTCCGGGGCGGGTGCGGTGACCTCGTGGCACACGCCCCCGCGCTGGACGGTCTCCACGACCGGCCAGGCCGCCGCCTGCCCGGAGGGGCTGCGGGCGACCAGGGCGGCGAGCTCCCGGGTGAAGGGCACGTGCTCCTCCGCCAGCAGCGGGCCGCGCCCGGACCAGTCGGCGAACCAGGCGTCGGCGGTGGCCCAGCCGGCGTCGCCGGGGCCGTCCAGCACGAGCACGCCCTTGCCGTCGTAGCCGCCGCGCGGGGTCTTCAGCACCACCGGCCAGCCGGCGTCCGCCGCGAACGCCTCCACGTCGGCGCGCCCCGACACGCGCACCCACCGCGGGCACGGGACGCCGAGCGCGGTGAGCCGCTCGCGCATGGCGATCTTGTCCTGGGCGTGCAGCAGGGCGTCGGCGCCGGGCTGCACGCTGGTCAGCTCCGCCATCGCGCGCAGCCCCTCGGAGGGCACGTGCTCGTGGTCGAAGGTGACGGCGTCGCACTCCGCGGCGAAGGCGCGCAGCGCGTCCAGGTCGCCGGCCGCGCCGACCGGGGCGGGCGTGATCACCTGGGCGGCGCTGACGTCCGGCCCCTCGGCGAGCACCCGCAGGCGCAGGCCCAGGGCCACCGCGGCCGGCTGCATCATGCGGGCGAGCTGGCCGCCGCCGACGACGCCCACGACGGGGAAGCCGCCGGGTCGCGCGTACGGCGCGGGGTCGGGGCGGGCGCTGGTGGCGGGGGCGTCGGCGGAGGGGGCGCTCGTCACAGCAGGGAGGGTAGGCGACGGCCGGGGGCCGTCGTGCCCGGCGTGTCGAGGGGCTGGACACGGTCCGTGACGGCCCGTGGGTCCACCCTGGTTCCGGGATGCCCGTACCGGACGGGTGGTGAATCCTTGGGTCCGCTCCGTGGACCCGCGGAGCGTCCCACGGAGGGGGAACCTGCAGTGCTCACCGTCATCGCCTGCGTGACGCTCGTCGTCGTCGGCATCCTGGGTGCCGTCAAGATGGAGGACCACCTCGACCCGTCGAAGAGCCGCAGCCGCAGCCGCGCCGAGCGCTGACCGCCGAGCGCTGACCGCCGAGCGCTGACCGCCGGGCGCTGACCGCCGGGCGCAGGGCGCAGGGCGCAGGGCGCAGGGCGCTCCCAGGCTGATCCGTCAGACTGCGGGCTCGAGACGAACGAGCCCCGCGCGCGGCGGGGCCCGACGAACGGAGCAGCGCCCACCGTGGCTTCCCAGACCGCTGAGCAGCCCCCCGGCACCCCCCGCCCCGGACTGGTCGCGCGCTTGCGCGACACCTACGAGGTGCTGGTGCGGGAGGCCGCGAAGTTCGGGGTGGTGGGCGCCGTCGCCTTCGTCACCGACTTCGGCGTCTTCAACCTGCTGCGCTACGCCGGCCCCGACGGCGTGGGGGTCCTGCACCACAAGCCGCTCACGGCCAACGCGATCGCCGTCGTCGTCAGCGTCGTGGTCGCCTGGCTGGGCAACCGGTACTGGACCTTCCGGCACCGCCGGCGCGCCTCGGCGCCGCGGGAGCTGCTGCTGTTCGCGCTGATGAACGGCGCCGGGCTGCTCATCAGCCTGGCCTGCCTGGGCTTCACGTACTACGTGCTGGGGCTGCGGGGCCCGCTGGCCTCGAACATCTCCGCGAAGGTCGTCGGGGTGGGGCTGGGCACGCTGTTCCGCTGGTGGGCCTACCGCCGCTTCGTGTTCGTGGAGGAGCTGCGCGAGGAGGGCTGGGACGTGCACGGGCACACCGCCCGGCCGCCGGGGACCTCACAGCCCGCGCAGGTGGACGACGTCGGCGGCGGACAGGCTCGTCCGGGCGCCGCCTGAGCCGCGCACCACGAGCCGGCCGGCGGCGTCGACGTCCTCGGCGGTGCCGGTCAGCGCGTCCCCGCCGGGCAGGTGGGCGCGCACGGGCGCGCCGAGGGTCAGGCACGCGCAGCGGTAGGCGGCCGCGGTGGCGGCGGGGTCGGTGGACCACTCGTCCAGCCGGGCGCGCAGCGCCCGCAGGTAGCGGCGCAGCACCGTGTCGCGGTCGGTGCTGCGCGCCCCGGCCAGGGCCAGCGACGTCGGCGGCAGCGCGGCCGGCGAGCCCGGAGGGCCGGCGGCCGGCTGCGGCAGCTCCTCGGCGCGCTGGGCCACGTTCAGGCCCGCGCCGAGCACGACCGCGTCGCCGCGCACCTCGGCCAGCACCCCGCAGACCTTCCCCGCGCGGCCGGGCCCGCGCACCAGCACGTCGTTGGGCCACTTCAGGCCCGCGTCCACGCCGAGCCCGCCCAGGGCGTCCACGACGGCGACGCCGGTCAGCAGCGGCAGCCAGGACCAGCGTTCGGGGTCGGCGGCGGGGCGCAGCAGCACCGAGACGGCCAGGCCCGCGCGCGGCGGGGAGGTCCAGGTGCGCCCGAGGCGGCCGCGTCCGGCGTCCTGGTGGTCGGCGACGAGCACGGTGCGGTCGGCGGCGTCGGCGCTGCGCGCCAGCAGGTCGGCGTTGGTGGAGCCGGTGCGCGCCACCACCTCCAGCGCGGCCCAGGCGCCGGGGCCGACGAGCGCGCGGCGCAGGGCGGGCGCCCGCAGCGGGGGCCGCTCCAGGTCGGTCCAGGGTCCGTCGGCGCCCGCGGGGTCCACGCCGCTCACCGTAACGGGGCGGGCGGAACGGGCCGGATTTCCACTTCCGGACCCCGGTGTGGTGAGGTTCGCCTATCCTCATCCACCGACTCGCGAGGAGCGTTCCCGTGCCGCTGCCCCCGTCCCGCCGATCCCTGCTGCTGACCGCTCCCCTGGCGGCCCTGGCCGCAACCGCCGCCTGCGGCTCGGAGGACTCCGCCACCGCCCCCGCCGACACGAGCGGCACCGGCACGGCCCCCGCCGACGCCTTCCCCGTCGAGGTCGAGCACGCCCTGGGCACCACCACCGTCGAGGCGGCCCCCGAGCGGATCGTCACCTGGGGCTGGGGCTCGCAGGACGTCGTCTGGGCGCTGGGCCTGCAGCCGGTCGGCATGCCCGAGACCACCTACGGCGGGGACGAGGACGGCGCCTACCCGTGGTGGGAGGGGTACTACGACCCCTCGGTCACCACGACGATCGGCGCGGGCGAGACCGGCGAGGTGCCCTTCGAGAGGATCGCCGAGCTCACCCCCGACCTGGTGCTCGCCGTCAACTCCGGAGTCACCGCCCAGGACTGGACGACCCTGTCGCAGATCGCGCCCACCGTCGCCTACCCCGAGCAGCCGTGGCAGACCAGCTGGCAGGACCAGGCCACCCTGATCGGGCGGGCCGTCGGGAAGGCGGAGGAGGCCGAGCGGCTCGTCGCCGAGGCCGAGGCCGACCTGGCCGACCGCGCCGCCGCGAACCCGCAGCTGGAGGGCAAGACCTTCGCGTACGTGTACGCCACGTCCGCCGGCCTGTCCGTGTACCTGCCCGGCGACTCGCGCGTGGACACCCTGCACGACCTGGGCCTCGTCGACGCCCCCGGCGTCACCGCGCTGGCCGAGTCCTCCGAGGCGTTCTACGTCGAGGTCGCCAAGGAGCGGGTGCGCGACCTGGACTGCGACGTCCTCGTCGGCTACGGCGAGATCAGCCTCGAGGAGCTGACCGCCGACCCCGTGTACGCCACGATGCCCGCCGTCGCGAACGGCGCCGTGGTGTGGCTGACCGACGAGAACCTCATCGCCGCCACCTCCACCACGCTGCTGAACCTGCCCTGGCAGATGGACCGGCTGGTGCCGGAGCTGGCGGCCGCCGCGGACGCCGCCGCGTGAGGTCCGCGGCCTGAGGGGCGCCGCTAGGGTCGGCGCGGTGAGCACCTCCCCGCGCCGGCCCACCGCCCTCGACGCGATCGCCGAGGACCACTTCGCAGCCCTGCTGCGGCTGCAGCCGGCCCTCGCGCTGTCCGTGGGGGCGCCCGACCCCGCCCCCGGGCTGGGCGACCGCTCCCCCGCCGGGCTGGCCGAGCTGGCCGGCCTGGCGCGCACCACCCTCGCCGCCGTCGACGCCGCCCCGGTCACCGACGACGTGGACCGCGTCACCGCCGCCGCGCTGCGCGAGCGCCTCGGGGTGGAGCTGGAGCTGCACGAGGCCGGCGAGGACCTCGGTGAGCTGAACGTCATCGCCTCGCCGGTGCAGGACCTGCGGATGGTCTTCGACCTGGTGCCGACCGGGAGCGGGGACGACTGGGCCGACGTGGCGCGGCGGCTGGCCTCCGTGCCGGGGGCGGTCGACGGCTACGTGGAGAGCCTGCGCGCCGCGGCCGCCCGCGGCCGGGTCGCCGCGCGCCGGCAGGTCGAGGCGTGCGCGGCGGAAGCCGCCTCCCACGCCGCCGGCGACGGGTTCTTCGGCGCCTTCGCGGCGTCGGCCGCCGTGGACGGCGCGCCCCTGGAGGGCGCCCTCGCCGCGGACGTCGCCCGCGGCGCCGGGGACGCGGCGCAGGCGTACGGGCGGCTGGCCGCGTTCCTGCGCACCGAGCTGCTGCCGCAGGCGCCGGCCGCCGACGCCGTCGGCACCGACCGCTACCGGCTGTTCTCGCGGTACTTCCTCGGCGCCGGCGTCGACCTCGCCGAGACGTACGCGTGGGGGCTGGACGAGGTCGCGCGGGTGCGCGGGGAGGTGGCGGGCACCGCGCGGGAGATCACCGGGTCGCCGGACGTGGCCGCCGCCGTCGCCGCCCTGGACGCCGACCCGGCCACCGTCGTGGCCGGTGCGGAGGCGTTCCGGGACTGGATGCAGCAGCGCTCCGACGAGACCGTCGAGGCGCTGGCGGGCACGCACTTCGACGTCCCGGAGCAGGTGCGCCGGCTGGAGTGCCGCATCGCCCCCACCACCGGCGGCGGCATCTACTACACCGGCCCCAGCGAGGACTTCTCCCGCCCCGGGCGCATGTGGTGGGCGGTGCCGCCGGGGCAGACGACCTTCTCCACCTGGCGCGAGGCCACCACCGTGCACCACGAGGGGGTGCCCGGGCACCACCTGCAGATCGGGCAGACGGCGGTGAACTCGGAGGTCCTCAACCGCTGGCGCCGGCAGGGCTGCTGGGTCTCCGGCCACGGCGAGGGCTGGGCGCTGTACGCCGAGCGCCTGGCCGCGGACCTGGGGTTCCTGCGGGGGCCGGGCGAGGTGCTCGGGATGCTCGACGCGCAGCTGCTGCGCGCTGCGCGCGTCGTCATCGACGTCGGCGTGCACTGCGGGTTCGACGCGCCCGCGGAGGTCGGCGGCGGCGCGTGGACGTACGCGAAGGCGTGGGCGTACCTGACGAGCTGCTCGGGCAACCACGAGGACGTCCTGCGCTTCGAGCTGGACCGCTACCTGGGCTGGCCGGGGCAGGCGCCCAGCTACAAGGTCGGCGAGCGGCTGTGGTGGTCCGTGCGCGAGGAGGTGCAGCGCCGCGAGGGAGCGGCCTTCGAGCTGTCGGCCTTCCACCGCCGCGCCCTGGACCTCGGCTCGGTCGGCCTGGACGTCCTGCGCGAGGCCCTGCTCGGCTGAGGACCGCGGCGGGAGGGGTGGGAGGATGCGGGCGTGCCGTCGCTGCTGCTCGCCTCCGCCTCCCCCGCCCGCCTCGCGACCCTGCGCGCGGCCGGCCTGGACCCCGCCGTGATCGTCTCCGACGTCGACGAGCCGGCGGTCGTGGAGCGCTACGGCGTCACCGAGGGCGAGGACGTCAGCCTCGTGCTCGCGCGCGCCAAGGCCGAGGACGTCGCCGGCCGCGACGAGGTGCCGGAGGACGCGCTCGTGCTGGGCTGCGACTCGGTGCTGGAGGTCGAGGGCCCCGACGGCGTCAAGCAGGTGCACGGCAAGCCGGCCGACGCCGGCGAGGCCCGCGCCCGCTGGCGGGCCATGCGCGGGCGCAGCGGCGTGCTGCACACCGGGCACTGGCTGGTCGACGCCCGCGAGGACGGCTCCGGCGCCACCCTGGGCGGAGTCGCGTCGGTCACGGTGCACTTCGCCGACGTCACCGACGCCGAGATCGACGCCTACGTCGCCACCGGCGAGCCGCTGGCCGTGGCGGGGGCCTTCACCCTCGACGGCCTCGGCGGGGCGTTCGTGCGCGGCGTGGAGGGCGACCCCCACGCCGTCGTCGGCGTCTCCCTGCCGCTGCTGCGCGAGCTGGTGCGCGAGGCGGGCGTGGCGTGGCCGGACCTCTGGGCGCCGGGCGCGGGGGCGCGCGGGGAGGCTCCCCGCGCGGGCGGGCAGTAGTCTCAGCCGTCGCCCGAACCCCCGCCGAGCCCCGGAGCACACAGCATGACCTCCCCCGACCCCGCCGCCGAGCCGACCACCCCGGGTGCGCTCACGGTGACGGGCCCCGTCACCAAGGTGCTCGTCGCCAACCGCGGTGA
The DNA here is from genome assembly GCF_050871405.1 of Kineococcus esterisolvens. Taxonomy (NCBI): domain Bacteria; kingdom Bacillati; phylum Actinomycetota; class Actinomycetes; order Kineosporiales; family Kineosporiaceae; genus Kineococcus; species Kineococcus esterisolvens. The sequence continues at coordinate 5,125 of NZ_JBJLRI010000026.1, read as the reverse complement.
GATCGCGGTGCGCGTGGTGCGCGCCGCCCGGGACGCGGGGATCGCGTCGGTGGCGGTGTACTCCGAGGGCGACCGCGACGCCCTGCACGTGCGGATGGCCGACGAGGCGTTCGCGCTGGGCGGCACCACGGCCCGCGAGAGCTACCTGGACGGCGCGAAGGTCGTGGAGGTCGCGCTGCGCGCCGGGGCCGACGCGGTGCACCCCGGGTACGGGTTCCTGTCGGAGAACGCGCAGTTCGCGCAGGCGGTGATCGACGCGGGCCTGACGTGGATCGGCCCGCCGCCGGCGGCCATCGAGGCGCTGGGCGACAAGGTCTCCGCCCGCCACCTGGCCGCCCGCGCGGGCGCGCCGCTGGTGGCCGGCACCCCCGACCCCGTCGCGGGCGTGGACGAGGTGCTCGCGTTCGCCGACGAGCACGGCCTGCCCATCGCCATCAAGGCGGCCTTCGGCGGTGGTGGCCGCGGGCTGAAGGTGGCCCGCCGCCGCGAGGACGTGGCGGACCTCTTCGCCTCCGCGGTGCGCGAGGCCGAGGCGGCGTTCGGGCGCGGGGAGTGCTTCGTGGAGCGCTACCTGGACCGTCCCCGGCACGTCGAGACCCAGGTGCTGGCCGACGCGCACGGCGGTGCGGTGGTCGTCTCCACCCGCGACTGCACGCTGCAGCGCCGGCACCAGAAGCTCGTGGAGGAGGCGCCCGCGCCGTTCCTGAGCGCCGAGCAGGACGCCGAGCTGCGCCGCGCGTCGCTGGCGATCGTGCGCGAGGCCGGGTACGTGGGCGCCGGCACGGTCGAGTTCCTCGTCGCAGCCGACGGCACGCTCGCGTTCCTGGAGGTCAACACCCGCCTGCAGGTCGAGCACCCGGTCACCGAGGAGGTCAGCGGCATCGACCTGGTGGTGGAGCAGTTCCGCATCGCGCGCGGCGAGGCGCTCGGCTATGACGAGGTCGCCACCCGCGGGCACTCGATCGAGTTCCGCGTCAACGGCGAGGACCCCACCACCGGGTTCCTGCCCCGTCCGGGCAAGCTGACCCGGTTCTCGCTGCCGTCGGGCCCGGGCGTGCGGGTGGACACCGGCATCGACCCGCGTGCGGCCGCCGTCAGCGGCGGGGTGGAGATCTCGCAGGACTTCGACTCGCTGCTGGCCAAGCTGATCGTCACCGGCGCCACCCGCGAGCAGGCGCTGGCCCGGGCGGCGCGGGCGCTGGAGGAGTTCCAGGTGGAGGGCGTGCCGACGGTGCTGCCCTTCCACCGGGCGGTGGTGGCCGACCCGGCGTTCGCCGCGGCGAACGGGACGTTCGGCGTGCACACGCGCTGGATCGAGACGGAGTTCGACGCCTCGGTGCTGCCGGGCGCGGGGGACCTGCACGCCGCCGACGGCGGTGCGGCGCACCGCGAGACGATCGTGGTGGAGGTCGCGGGCAAGCGCCTGGAGGTCTCCCTGCCGGTGGAGCACCTGAACGCGCAGCTCTCGCGCGCCGGGCACGAGATCTCCCGCGCCGGTGTGGCCGCGGGTGCGGCGGTGGCGCGCGCGTACCGCAGCACCACCCACCGCGGCGGGCGCAACGGCAGGAAGGACGCGAAGGCGCGGGGCGGTTCGGCCGTGAACCCGGACGCGCTGGTCGCGCCGATGCAGGGCACGATCGTGAAGGTGGAGGTCGCCGACGGCGACCGCGTCGAGGCCGGGGCCCTGATCGCCGTGCTGGAGGCGATGAAGATGGAGCAGCCGCTCACCGCGCACAAGGCGGGCACGATCAGCGGGCTGACCGCGAAGCCGGGTGAGACCACCACCACCGGGACCGTCGTCTGCGAGATCGTCGACTGAGCTGCGCGCTCCCCGGCCCCGCGCGGGCCGGACCCTCAGCGCGGCAGGACGGAGGCGTCGCCCGTGGAGGTGCGCACCGCGATCCGGTGCGCGGAGGCGGCGTCGACGGGCACCTCGACGACCTCCTCGCCGAAACCGGCGGTGACGCCCACGGCGTAGGCGCTCCCGGCGGGCACCTGCACCGCGGCGTCCCCGGTGCCGGTGGTGACGTCCACGGCGTCGGGCGCGGCGTCCAGCCGCACCTCCACGTCGCCGGTGCCGGCGCGAGCCCGCACCTGCGCCACCCGCCCGCGCACGTCCAGGTCGCCGGTGCCGGTCTCCGCCTCCAGGGACGCACCGCTCGCGGTGTCCCAGCGCACGTCGCCGGTGCCGGCGCGGGCGACGACGGTGCCGAAGGCGCCGGTCACCTCCTGGTCGCCGGTGCCGGTGCGCAGGTCCAGGTCCAGGCCCTCCGGCACGGTCAGCTCCCACGTGACCTCGCAGGGGCTCAGCCAGCCGCCGCTCTCGCACGTGCCGTTCAGGCGCAGCACGCCGTCGACGACCTCGGCGCTGCTGCGGACGCTGGACCAGCCCTCGTGCACGAGGGTGCGCAGCTCCACGCCCCGGGCGCCGGGGCTGGCGACCACGACGACGTCACCGGTGGTGCCGACGGCCCGCACGGCGCTGACCGGCTGCTCGAACACGCGGGTGGACTCGGCACGGGTGGCGGTCACGTCGCCCAGCACGTCGATGCCGGCGAAGCCGACGACGAGCGCGGCGAGCACCGCGAGCGCGGCGCGGCCCGGCGGCCGGCGCGCCTCGGCCGGCGCCGGCGCGTCCACCGCCGGCGGTGCGGTGGAGGCGCTCACGCGGGGCTCCCGGGGCGTGCGGCGGCCTCCAGGTGGCGCAGCACCGCGAGCACGCGGCGGTGGCCCTCGGTGTCCGGGGGCAGCCCGAGCTTGGCGAAGATGTTCGACACGTGCTTCTCCACGGCCTTGTCGGTCACGACGAGCCGGGCGGCGATCGCCGTGTTGGAGCGGCCCTCGGCCATGAGCTGCAGCACTTCCAGCTCGCGGGGCGTCAAGCGCTCCAGGGGGTCGTCGCGCCGCGCCCTCGACAGCAGCTGGGAGACCACCTCGGGGTCCACGGCCGTGCCGCCGGCGGCGACGCGGTGCAGGGTGGCGACGAACTCGTCGACGTCGCCGACGCGGTCCTTCAGCAGGTAGCCGACGCCGCGGGCGCGCCCGCCGAGCAGCTCGGCGGCGTAGCGCTCCTCCACGTACTGCGACAGCACCAGCACGGCGGTGCCGGGGTGCTGGCTGCGCACCACGATCGCGGCTCGCAGCCCCTCGTCGGTGAACGCCGGCGGCATCCGCACGTCGGTCAGCAGCAGGTCGGGCCGGTGCTCGGCGACGGCGCGCAGCGCGGTGTCGGCGTCGTCGACGGCGGCGACCACGTCGACGCCCTCGGCGCGCAGCAGCTGCACCAGGCCCTCGCGCAGCAGCACGGAGTCCTCGGCGAGCACCACCCGCACCGGTGCGTCACCCGCCCGCGGCGCGGTGGCGGCGGCGCTCACCGGCCACCCCCGACGGTCCACGGCACGCCGGCCTCCAGGACGGTGGGGCCGCCGGGCGGGCTGTCCAGGCGCAGCCAGCCGTCCACGGCGGCGAGCCGGTCGGCGAGGCCGCGCAGGCCGCTGCCGCCGTCGGCGACGGTGCCGTCCGCGAGCGCGGCACCACCGGCGCCGTCGTCGCTGACGCGCAGCCGCAGCACGTCCCGACCCAGGGCGTCCTCGCGCCAGACCTGCACGACGACGCGGGAGGCGCGGGCGTGCTTGGCGGTGTTCGTCAGCGCCTCGGAGACGCAGAAGTAGGCGATGGCCTCGGCGGTGGGGCTGGGCCGCTGCGCGGGCGGGAAGTGGACCTCGACGTCGACGGGCACCGGGGAGGCCGCGGCCAGGGCGGAGACCGCCGCGTCCAGCCCGCGGTCGGTGAGCACCGGCGGGTGGATGCCGCGGGCGACGTGGCGCATGTCGGAGATCGCGGCGGTGGCCGAGCTGCTGGCGGCGTCGAGGAACTGGCGGGCGGCGTCGGGGCCGCCGCGGTCCAGGGCCCGCTTGGCCATGCCCAGCTGCATGGCCAGCGACACCAACCGCTGCTGGGGGCCGTCGTGCAGGTCGCGCTCGATGCGGCGCCGCTCGGCCTCCACGGAGTCGACGGTGCGCGAGCGGGTCTCGGTGAGGGTCTCCACGCGGCGGCGCAGCACCGCCTCGCGCTCACCGCGGCCGGGGCCCAGCAGGGCGCGGGCGGTGAGCACCTCCACGGCGGTGAAGGCGCGCGCCACCGGGGGCGTCAGGGCCAGCAGCAGGACGCCGGCGGCGGCGACGAGGACGGCGGGGGCGTGCAGGGTCCCGGGGATGCCGAACGGCAAGGCGTACTCGCCGGCGTGGCCGAGGGCGGCGCTGACGGCCGGGGCGGCCAGCGCCGCCAGTCCGGTGCCGGCCAGGGCCAGGACGACACCGGCGCCGAGCACCCCGAAGGTGCTGACGAGCGCGAGGTGCCCGGCGCGGCGCCAGGGGCGCGGGTCCAGCACGACCCGCCGCCACCAGGGGCCCTGCACCGGGCAGGGACCGGGCGCGGGCACCCGCACGTCGAGCAGGGCGGCCAGGCGGTAGCGCTCCAGGTGCGCGCCGGCGGCGACGAGCAGGCGGGCCGGCACGAGCAGGAGGAACCCGGTGCCGAGCACGGGCACGAGCACGATCCCGGTCACCAGCAGCACCAGCGCCGTCAGGTGCAGGGCCAGGGCGATCGGGTGCAGCACGAGGTGCACCACCGCCCACCAGCCCGACGCCCAGCGGCGCAGCGCGCCGGTGGGCCGGTCCGCCGCGGGAGCCCCGGGGGCCGCTGGGACCGTTGGGACCGCTGGGGCCCAGCGCATCGTGTCGTCGCTCACGCCGAGAACAGTAGGGCGGCGCGGGGTGCCGCCGGGAGCGTGCGGGCACCCCGTCCCGCGGTGGGGAGAACCCCACCGCGGGACGGGGGTGCGCGCCAGCGACCGCGGGGGTCGCCGGCCGCCAGAGTCGCCCCGCACCCGTCCGGGTGCACCCATCCGTCGACCGGGAGGCCCCCGTGCACACCCCACCCGCCGTGCGCTCCGAGGAGCGCGACCGACCCGACGAGACGAGCAGCGGGCCCGGCGGCCCGCACGACGGCAGCGGCTCCGGGGGGGGGGGGGGGGGGGGGGGGGGGGCGGGGCGCGGGGGGGGGGGGGGGGGGGGGGGGGGGGGGGGGGGGGGGGGGGGGGGGGGGGGGGGGGGGGGGGGGGGGG
>NZ_JBJLRI010000025.1:0-50114 GCF_050871405.1 Kineococcus esterisolvens | reverse complement strand
CCCCGCCCCCCCCCCCCCCCCCCCCCCCCCCCCCCCCCCCCCCCCCCCCCCCCCCCCCCCCCCCCCCCCCCCCCCCCCCCCCCCCCCCCCCCCCCCCCCCCCCCCCCCGCGGCGCCGTGGGCGCGCTTGGGCAGCAGGTTCAGGGCGTCGTGCACCGTGTCGGTGGTGTGCAGCACGACGGGCGTCTCGAAGACGGGGTGGCGCTGCTTGACCCAGGCCACGACCTCGGCGACGACGTCGAGGGGCACGTCCTGCGGCAGCACGGCCACCCCGCCGCGACGGGCGACGGTCTCGGCCATGCGCCGGCCGGAGACGGCGGTCATGTTCGCCACGACGAGCGGCACGGTGGTGCCGGTGCCGTCGGCGGTGGCGAGGTCCACGTCCAGGCGGGAGACGACCGAGGACCGTTCCGGCGCCAGGAAGACGTCGTTGTAGGTCAGGTCGTGGGCGGGCCGCTGCCCGTCGAGGAAACGCACCCCTCCAGGGTAGGTGCGCGGCGGGGCCGGTCGGATCGGGTGGAGGGCTCGTGCACGTGGGGCCCGCGCCCGGCCGCACCGGCGCGCCACGGCCTACCCTCGGGGTCCATGAGCACGGGCACCTCCCCCGCCGGCGGCGCCGCGGGCGCACCCACCCCCTCCCGCACGGCCGTGGTCGTCGAGGACGAGCCGACCATCGCCGACGCCGTGGCGCGGCGCCTGCGCGCCGAGGGCTACGACGTCCAGACGGCCGGTGACGGCCCCGGCGGCGTGGAGCTGTGCGAGCGGGTGGACCCCGACGTCGTGGTCCTGGACGTCATGCTCCCGGGCTTCGACGGCCTGGAGGTGTGCCGGCGGGTGCAGGCGTCGCGGCCGGTGCCGGTCCTCATGCTCACCGCGCGCGACGACGAGACCGACAAGCTCGTCGGCCTGGGCGTGGGCGCGGACGACTACATGACCAAGCCGTTCTCCATGCGCGAGCTCGTGGCCCGCGTCAACGCCCTGGTGCGCCGGGTGGAGCGGGCCCGGCAGCTGGTGGGCACCCCCGCGGCGGCCGGCACGCTGACCTTCCCCGTCGACGGCGGTGAGCTGGTGGTCGACCGCGACCAGCGCCGGGTGCGCCGCTCGGGCGCCGAGGTGCACCTGACGCCCACGGAGTTCGACCTGCTGGTGTGCCTGGCGGCGTCGCCGCGCACCGTCCTGACGCGCGAGAAGCTGCTGGAGGAGGTGTGGGACTGGGCCGACGCGTCCGGCACCCGCACCGTCGACAGCCACGTCAAGGCGCTGCGGCGCAAGCTGGGGGCGGACCTGGTGCGCACGGTGCACGGCGTGGGCTACGCCTTCGAGCCCGCCGGGCCCGCTCCCGCGGAGGGCGCGCCGTGAGCGGCGGCGAGCGCGGTGCGGGCCCGCCGCCGCACGCGGGCACGGGGCTCACGGGGCCGATCCCGCTGACCGGAGCGGCCCGCGACGCGCGCGTGCGGGCCCGGGAGGGCGTGCGCGGCGACGCCGGGCCGGCCCGCCCGTCCCGGCGCAGCTGGCCGGACGTGCGCCCGCTGGACCCGGTGCACTCGCTGAAGACGAAGCTGGCGCTGCTGGTCGCGGCGTCGGTGACGGTGGCCTCCCTGCTGGTGTGGGCGGGGCTGCGGCTGGACCAGCTGCGCATCGGGCCCCGCTACACGCTGCCGCTGGCGATCGTCATCACGCTGGTCTTCACGCAGCTGCTGGCGCGAGGCATGACCTCGCCGCTGCGGGAGATGACCGCGGCCGCGCGCGCCATGGCCACCGGGGACTACTCCCGGCGGGTGCGTTCCACGAGCAGCGACGAGGTGGGCGAGCTGGCCGACGCCTTCAACCGGATGGCGCAGGACCTGGAGGCCGTGGACCGCGAGCGCCGCGAGCTGGTCGCGAACGTGAGCCACGAGCTGCGCACCCCCGTCTCGGCGCTGCACGCGGTGATGGAGAACCTCGTGGACGGGGTCACCGAGCCGGACCGCGAGACCCTCGGCACGGCGCTGGCGCAGACGGAGCGGCTGGGCCGGCTGGTGGAGCAGCTGCTCGACCTGTCCCGGCTGGACGCGGGCGCCGTGTCGCTGGACCGCGAGGAGCTGGCGCTGGAGCCGTTCCTGCAGCAGGCGACGCGGGCGATGTCGATGACGGGCCGGGACGTGCGGTACGTCGTGGACGTGGACCCGCCGGGGCTGAGCGTGGAGGTGGACTCCGCACGCCTGCACCAGGTGGTGGCGAACCTGCTGGACAACGCCTCGCGGCACTCCCCGGCGGGCGGCACGGTGGTGGTCTCGGCGCACGCCGCCGGGCCGGTGGTGCGCATCAGCGTGCAGGACGAGGGCCCGGGCATCGCCGACGCCGATCGCGAGCGGGTGTTCGAGCGCTTCCAGCGCGGCAGCGCCCGCACCGACGGCGGCACGGGGCTGGGCCTGGCCATCGCGCGCTGGGCGGTGCAGCTGCACGGCGGCACGATCCGGGTGGGGCCGACTCCTCCGGACGGCGGGTGCCGCATCGACGTGAACCTGCCGCGCGAGGTGGCACCGGGTCGCTGACCCCGCGCACGGGTGGCCGGTCCCTGCACGGACCGTCACCAATGTCACGCTCCGTGCTTACGCGGCAGCGTGGAGTCGTTCCGCGACGGCCGGAAGCGCGAGATAGGGTGGTGGGGCGCCCGCGTAGCCCGACCCGAGGAAGAAGGCGACAACGCCGTGCCTCAGCAGCCCTCGCCCCACGAGGACAAGCTCGCCACGTTCGGTCCGAACGAGTGGCTCGTCGACGAGCTGTACGAGCAGTACCTGCAGGACAAGCACTCCGTCGACGAGGCCTGGTGGGACTTCTTCGCCGACTACAACCCGGCGGAGAACCCCGCCGGGTCCACCACGGCGGCACCGCCGGCGAACGGCGCCGGATCCGCGCACGGCGCCGGCGGCGGCACCACCGAGGGCGCCGGCACCAGCAACGGCACCGGCAGCAGCGCCGCGCACGGTCCGGGCGACGGCTCCCGGAACGGCTCGCCCGACGCTCACCGCCGGCCCGCCGCGGCGAGCGCCCCGGCGGACGCGTCGACGGGCGGCACCACCGGCGCAGCACCCGCACCCGCGAAGACCGCTCCCCCCGCACCGCGGCCCGCTCCCGCCGGGACGGCTCCGGCGAGGACCACCCCCGTGAAGGCGGCACCGGCCGCCCCGGCGCGGTCGGCGTTCCCCGGGAGCGACACGGTGGAGAAGCTGCGCGGCCCCGCCGCGCGCGTGGTGACGAACATGGAGGAGTCGCTCGAGGTCCCCACGGCCACGAGCGTGCGGGCGGTCCCGGCGAAGCTGCTGGTCGACAACCGCATCGTCATCAACAACCACCTCAAGCGGGCCCGCGGCGGCAAGGTCTCCTTCACGCACCTCATCGGGTACGCGCTCGTCGAGGCCCTGGGGCAGATGCCCTCGATGAACGCGGCGTACGCGCTGGACGAGAAGGGCAAGCCCGCCGTCCTGCACCCCGCGCACGTCAACCTCGGCATCGCGATCGACCTGCCGAAGCCGGACGGCTCGCGCCAGTTGATGGTGCCGGCGGTCAAGGAGTGCGAGACCAAGGACTTCGCGGAGTTCTGGGCCGCCTACGAGGACGTGGTGCGCCGTGCCCGCGCGGGCAAGCTCACCGCGGACGACTTCTCCGGCACCACGATCAGCCTGACCAACCCCGGCACGATCGGCACGGTCCACTCGGTGCCCCGGCTGGTCAAGGGCCAGGGCGCGATCATCGGCGTCGGCGCGATGGAGTACCCGGCCGAGTACCAGGGCGCCAGCGAGGAGACCCTGACCCGCCTGGCCGTCAGCAAGGTCATCACGCTGACCTCCACCTACGACCACCGGATCATCCAGGGCGCGGGCTCCGGCGAGTTCCTGCGGATCGTGCACGCCAAGCTGCTCGGCGAGGACGGCTTCTACGACCGCGTCTTCCGGGCGCTGCACATCCCGTACCAGCCGATCCGCTGGACCGCGGACATCTCGGTCTCGCACGACGACCAGATCAACAAGACCGCCCGGGTGGTCGAGCTGATCCACGCCTACCGGGTGCGCGGCCACCTCATGGCCGACACCGACCCGCTGGAGTACCGCCAGCGCGTCCACCCGGACCTGGAGATCGAGTCGCACGGCCTGACGCTGTGGGACCTGGACCGCGAGTTCCCCACGGGCGGCTTCGGCGGCAAGGCGCACATGAAGCTGCGCGACGTGCTCGGCGTGCTGCGCGACTCCTACTGCCGCACCGTCGGCATCGAGTACATGCACATCCAGGACCCCGAGCAGCGCCGCTGGATCCAGGACCGCGTGGAGCGCCCGTACGCCAAGCCGAGCGTGCGCGAGCAGCTGCGGATCCTGCGCCGCCTGAACGCCGCGGAGGCGTTCGAGACGTTCCTGCAGACCAAGTACGTCGGGCAGAAGCGCTTCTCCCTGGAGGGCGGGGAGTCCGTGATCCCGCTGCTGGACGCGCTGCTGTCGCGCGCGGCCACCGCCGGGCTGGACGAGGTGTGCCTGGGCATGGCGCACCGCGGTCGGCTGAACGTCCTGACGAACATCGCCGGCAAGAGCTACAGCCAGGTGTTCCGCGAGTTCGAGGGCGTGCAGGACCCCCGCACCGTCCAGGGCTCCGGGGACGTGAAGTACCACCTGGGCACCGAGGGCACCTTCACCGGCGAGGACGGCGAGCAGACGAAGGTCTACGTCGCGGCGAACCCCTCGCACCTGGAGGCCGTGGACCCGGTGCTGGAGGGCGTGGCGCGCGCCAAGCAGGACCGCCTGAACAAGGCGGGCGCCTCCTTCCCGGTGCTGCCGGTCCTGCTGCACGGCGACGCCGCGTTCGCCGGCCAGGGCGTGGTGGCCGAGACGCTGAACCTGTCGCAGCTGCGCGGGTACCGCACCGGCGGCACCGTGCACGTGGTCATCAACAACCAGGTCGGGTTCACCACCGCCCCGGCGTCGGCCCGCTCGTCGGTGTACGCCACCGACGTCGGCCGCATGATCCAGGCACCGATCTTCCACGTGAACGGGGACGACCCCGAGGCGTGCGTGCGGGTGGCGCAGCTGGCGTTCGAGTTCCGGCAGGAGTTCGACAAGGACGTCGTCATCGACATGGTCTGCTACCGCCGGCGCGGCCACAACGAGGGCGACGACCCGTCGATGACGCAGCCGCTGATGTACAACCTCATCGAGAAGAAGCGCAGCGTCCGCAAGAGCTACACCGAGCAGCTCATCGGCCGCGGCGACATCACGGTGGAGGACGCCGAGGAGGCGCTGCGCGACTACTCCGCGCAGCTGGAGCGCGCCTTCGCCGAGACGAGGAACGGCGGGGCCGCCGCGGGCGACGGCGACAGCCGCGGCGGTCTGGAACGCCCGAGCGCGCAGGAGGCCGACGACCAGGCCCCGCACACCACCCGGCCCACCGCCGTGGACGCCTCGGTGCTCGAGCACATCGGGGAGGTCCAGGCGAACCCGCCGGAGGGCTTCACCGTCCACCCCAAGCTGCGCCAGCTGCTGGACAAGCGCCTGCAGATGGTGCGCGAGGGCGGCATCGACTGGGGCTGGGGCGAGCTGCTGGCGTTCGGCTCGCTCCTGATGGAGGGCACCCCGGTGCGCCTGGCCGGGCAGGACTCCCGGCGCGGCACGTTCGTCTCGCGCCACGCGGTGCTCACCGACCGGGTGACCGGTGACGAGTGGACGCCCCTGCTGTACCTGGGCCGCGAGGGCGCCGAGCAGGCGAAGTTCTGGATCTACGACTCGCTGCTGAGCGAGTACGCGGCCATGGGCTTCGAGTACGGCTACTCCGTGGAGCGTCCCGACGCGCTGGTGCTGTGGGAGGCGCAGTTCGGCGACTTCTTCAACGGCGCGCAGACCGTCATCGACGAGTTCATCGCGGCCGGCGAGCAGAAGTGGGGCCAGCGCTCCTCGGTGGTGCTGCTGCTGCCGCACGGCTACGAGGGCCAGGGCCCGGACCACTCCTCCGGCCGCATCGAGCGGTTCCTGCAGCTGTGCGCCGAGGACAACATGACGGTCGCCGTGCCCTCGACGCCCGCCAGCTACTTCCACCTGCTGCGCCGCCAGGCGTACGCCCGCCCGCGCCGCCCGCTGATCGTCTTCACCCCGAAGTCGATGCTGCGGCTGAAGGCGGCGCAGTCGGCGGTGGAGGACTTCACCTCCGGCACCTTCCGCGAGGTGATCGGCGACGAGAGCGGCCTGGACCCGCAGGCGGTCGACCGCGTGCTGCTGTGCAGCGGCAAGGTGTACTGGGACCTGCTCGCCGAGCGCACCAAGCGCGGCGACGAGCGCACCGCGATCGTGCGGGTGGAGCAGCTGGCTCCCCTGCCGGTGGACGCGCTGCTGGAGGTCGCGGGCGCCCACCCCGACGCCGAGCTCGTGTGGGTCCAGGAGGAGCCGGCGAACCAGGGCGGCTGGCAGCACGTGGCGATGAACCTGTACAGCCACGTCGGCCCCCGCCTGCGCCGCGTCTCGCGCCCGGCGTCGGCCTCGCCGGCGGCCGGGTCGGCCAAGCGTCACCAGGCCGAGCAGCAGCAGCTCGTGGCGGACGCCTTCGACCGCTGAGCCGCAGCACGACGACGCCCCCGCCGCACCGCTCGGGCGGCGGGGGCGTCGTCGTCGGCCGGACCGGGGCCCGGGAGGTGGACCGCGTGGCGGTGCCGGCGCCACGGGAGCACTACCCTGGCTCGCGCACTCCCCCGACCGACGACAGGAGCACCACACCCGTGCGCGAGGACCAGCTGTGAACGGCCGCTACGACGTGCGGGTGTGCCTGGTGGGCGACGAGTTCGTGACCGGCGTGGGCGATCCGCGGGCGCTGGGCTGGGTGGGCCGCGTGTCGGCCCGCACGCCCCGCGACGACCGCGACATCACCCTGTACCCGCTGGGCGTGCCGGGCGAGACCACCACCGACCTCAACGCGCGCTGGCGCGACGAGACGACCCGCCGCTTCACCGGCGGTGACGAGCACCGCCTCGTCGTGGGGCTCGGCCACGCCGACCTGGACGCCGGCACCACGCTGGCGCGCAGCCGCCTGAACCTGGCCAACATCCTCGACGAGTGCGAGGCGCGGGGGCTGCCGACCCTCGTGGTGGGCCCCACCCCCGTCGCCGACGAGGACCGCAACGACCGCATCGGCGACCTCGCCGACGCGTTCGCCGACGTGTGCGCGCGCCGGCGGGTCGTCTACGTCGACACGTTCTCCCCGCTGGCCGCCCACGAGGACTGGTACGCCGACCTGGCCGCCAGTGACGGTGTGCACCCCGGCCAGGCCGGGTACGGGCTGCTGGCGTGGCTGGTGCTGCACAGCGGCTGGTACGACTGGCTGGGTGTCCCGCAGCCCTGAGGCGCCCGGCCGGGCGGTGCGGGCCGCGCTCCGGCCCCCGCGTCAGAGCACGCCCCGCCAGTAGCGCTCGGGGGCGTCGAGGAAGAAGCGCCACTCGCGCACCACCTCCAGCTCCTCCCACGCCACCGGCGCCAGGCCGTGCCCGTCGAGCTGGAGCACGTGGGCACCCGGCAGCGCGGTCAGCAGCGGCGAGTGGGTGGCGCACAGCACCTGTCGCCCCTCGGCGGCCGCGCCGGCCAGCGCGGCACCCAGCAGCAGCTGGTTCTCGAACGACAGCGCCGACTCGGGCTCGTCGAGCAGCAGGACCGGCGCCTCGCGCACCCACCGGCTGCGCAGGAGCACCTCGGTGAACCCCTCCCCGTGGCTGAGGCGGTGCAGCGGGTGGGGCGGCGGTGGCCCCTCGCCCGGGTGCGCGGCCTCCTCGAGGTAGGTGTAGAAGCGGTGCGCGGTCTCGGCGCGCAGGAAGAACGCCGGTCCGCGCCGCCCGGGCGAGCGCACCGCGCGCAGCCGGTCGGCGAGCCCGGAGCGGTCGGCGCCGCGGCCGCGGTCCGCGCCGGCCAGGTGGGCGGCCGAACCGCCCTCGGGGTGCACGCCCAGCACCTCCGCGACCGCCTCGACGACGGTGGACTTGCCCGTGCCGTTGGCGCCGACGAGGAACGTCACCCCGGCGGGCAGCTCCAGCCCCTCGCGCAGCAGCTGCGCCACGGCCGGCACCGAATCTGGCCAGGCGCCGGGGTCGACCGGGGCGCCCGGGACGCGCTCGACGCGGCGCACGGGCCGGGCGGGGGGCGGTTCCTGGGTCGGCACGCGGACCACCCTGCCGCAGCCCACCGACACCCGCCGGGCACGCTGCGCGAGCGCGCGGGTGGACCGTGCTGCACCCGTGTGACATCCGCGTAACGAACCCCTCGCGAGAGGGCCGCCGTGCGTCGGCGGTCCCCGCGGTGGTCCACACTGTCCTGGCTCACCACGACTCCGGAGGTACGTCCGTGCTCCTCAGCACTCCCCGCAGGTCGATCCTCGGTGCCGCAGGCACCGTCGCGCTCGGCGCCCTGGCGCTGGCCGGGTGCGGGTCCGACTCGCTGTCCGGGGGCTCGTCCGCGTCCTCGGCGCCGGCCGCGGCCCCCGAGGTCGCCGCCGACCCGGCGCTGACCGCGATGCTGCCGCAGTCCGTGCAGGACTCGGGCGTGCTGCGCGTGGGCACCAACGCCGAGTACGCGCCCAACGAGTTCCTGCGCGGCGGGGAGGTCGTCGGCATGGACATCGACCTGATGGACGCCGTGGCCGCCAAGCTGGGGGTCGAGGCCGAGTACCAGAACGCCGGGTTCGACACCCTCATCACCGGCGTGCAGGGCAACCGCTACGACGCGGCGATCTCCTCGTTCACCGTCAACGCCGAGCGGCTGCAGCAGGTGAACATGGTCCAGTACTTCAACGCCGGCACCCAGTGGGCGGTGCGCGAGGGCAACCCCGACGGGATCGACCCGGAGTCCCCCTGCGGCGCGACCGTCGCCGTCCAGAACGGCACCGTGCAGGCCGACGTGGACCTGCCCGCCCGCCAGCAGGCGTGCGCCGACGCGGGCCGACCCGCCCTCGACGTGGTCCCCTTCGACTCCCAGCAGGACGCCACCGCGGCGCTCGCGCAGGGTCGGGTGCAGGCCGTGCTGGCCGACTCCCCCGTCCTGGGGTACGCCGTGCAGCAGACCGAGGGCATCGAGCTGGTCGGCGACGTGTACGACGCCGCCCCCTACGGCGTCGTCGTGCCGAAGGAGCAGACGCAGACCGCCGAGGCGATCTCGCAGGCGTTCCAGGCCCTCGCCGAGGAGGGCGCCTACGACGCCGCGATCGAGGCGTGGGGCGCGCAGGACGGCGCCGTGGACGAGTTCCCGGTGAACCCGGCGCAGTGAGCGAGCACGGCTCCGTCGAGGACGCCCGTCCCGGGCGGATCGACGCGGTGGAGGTGCGCCACCCGTGGCGGTGGGTGGCGCTGGCGGTCATCGCGGTGCTCGTCGCGATGCTCGCGCACCTGCTGGTGACCAGCCCGGCGTTCGACTGGGCGTTCACCCTGGAGGTGATGAACCAGACGGCGGTCATCCGCGGGCTGCTGCTGGGCACCCTGCTCATGACGGTGCTGGCCATGGTCGTCGCCGTCGTCGTCGGTGTCCTCCTGGCGATCGCCCGGCTGTCGGACAACCCGCTCCTGTCGGGCGCTGCGTGGGTGTACACGTGGTTCTTCCGCTCGATCCCCCGCTACGTGCTGCTGTTCCTCACCGGAACCCTCGGGGCCCTGTTCGCGGACGGGCTCTCGCTCGGCGTGCCGTTCGACTTCCTGCTCACCGACGCCCTCGGCACGCCGGAGCTGCGGTTCTTCTCCGTGGACCAGGCGACGGTTTACGCATGGCTCGGCGGGTACGCCGGCGGCGTGCTGGCGCTGGGGTTGTCCGAGGCCGCGTACATGGCGGAGATCGCGCGCGCCGGCCTGCTCAGCGTCGACCGGGGCCAGCACGAGGCCGCCGCCGCGCTGGGCATGACCCGGCGGCAGGTGATGCGCCGGGTCGTCCTGCCGCAGGCGATGCGCGTCATCGTGCCGCCGACGGGCAACGAGGTCATCGCGATGGTGAAGGACACCTCGCTGCTCAGCGCGCTGCCGGTGACCGTGGAGCTCTTCTACCAGGTCACGCTGATCAGCGGCCGCACGTACCAGGTGCTGCCCGCGCTGGCTTCGGCGGTGATCTACTACCTCGTCCTGACCAGCGTGCTGATGGTCGGGCAGCACTTCCTGGAACGGCGCTTCGGGCGCGGGTTCGGCGGGGGGCCGGCCGCGCGCCCCGCAGCGGCCGGCGTCGCCGTCGGACCGGGGGCGCAGAAGTGAGCGCCCCCGGCGCCCCGGCGCCCCTCGTGCAGGCGGTGAACGTCCACAAGTCGTTCGGGCACGTGGAGGTGCTGCGCGGCGTGGACCTCGATGTGCACGCCGGCGAGGTCGTGTGCCTGCTGGGCCCCTCCGGGTCGGGCAAGACGACCTTCCTGCGGTGCATCAACGCCCTGGAACGCATCGACGGCGGGCGCATCCGGGTCGACGGCGAGCTCATCGGCCTGGAGGAGCGCGGCGGGCGTCTGCACCGCC
This sequence comes from Kineococcus esterisolvens, assembly GCF_050871405.1. Lineage (NCBI taxonomy): Bacteria > Bacillati > Actinomycetota > Actinomycetes > Kineosporiales > Kineosporiaceae > Kineococcus > Kineococcus esterisolvens. The sequence continues at coordinate 39,641 of NZ_JBJLRI010000025.1, read as the reverse complement.
TGACCGACGAGCGCACCGCCCGCCAGCGGCGCGACATCGGCATGGTGTTCCAGCGCTTCAACCTCTTCCCGCACATGACGGCGCTGGAGAACGTCGTCGAGGCGCCCGTGCACGTGCGCGGCGTCGGCAGGGCCGAGGCCCGGGAGCAGGCGCTGGCCCTGCTGGAGCGCGTCGGACTGGGCGACCGGGTGGGCAACTACCCCGCGCAGCTGTCCGGTGGGCAGCAGCAGCGGGTGGCGATCGCCCGGGCGCTGGCGATGCAGCCCAAGCTCATGCTCTTCGACGAGCCGACCTCCGCGCTGGACCCCGAGCTCGTCGGGGAGGTGCTGGCGGTGATGCGCGAGCTGGCCGCGGAGGGCACCACGATGATCGTGGTGACCCACGAGGTGGCGTTCGCCCGCGAGGTCGCCGACCAGGTGGTGTTCATGGACGGCGGCATCGTCGTCGAGCACGGCTCGCCCGCGGACGTCATCGGCGCCCCGCGCCACGAGCGCACCCGCACGTTCCTGGCGCGGGTGCGCGAGGAGGGCTGAGCCGCCGGGGGGGCCGGCCTCAGTGCGAGGCCGGCCGCCTGGTGGTCGCCGGCTCCGGCAGCGTCCCCGTCCGCAGCACGTCGTCGGCGACGTCGCGCAGCTTCCGGTTGGCGTGCTGCGACACCCTGCGCAGCTCGCCCAGCGCCTGGTCGCGGGTCAGCTTGCCCAGCGCCATGAGGATGCCGACGGCGGCGCCGATGTCGCGGTTGGAGGCGACGGCCTCCTGCAGGTTCGACGCGCGCTCGCGGTGGCCGTGGGCGGCGGTGCTCGCCGCGGCCAGCGCGGCGACGACGTCGATCCGGGCACGCCGGGCGGCGTCGAAGCCGCGCGGGTGGTCGGCGTACAGGTTCACGCCGGCGGCCCACTCCAGCTCGTCCTCGGCGACCAGCGGCACGGACAGCACGCTGGCGGCCCCGGCCTCGCTCATCCCCACCGCGGCCCGCGGCCACCGGGCGTCGCGCCGCAGGTCCGGGACGTCGACGACGTGCCCGGAGGCGATCGCCTCCAGGCAGGGCCCCTCACCCGCGCCGTACTGCACCTCGTCGGCCCGCAGGGCGAGGGGGTGGGAACTCACGGTCGTCGACGCCCGCGAGCCGCGGCGCACGGTCACGCTGACCCCCGCCAGGCCGGGCGCGGCCGTCAGGCACGCGGCGACGACCGCCTCGTGCGCCTGCTCCGAGGTCTGCGCGCGGCGGACGTCCGCGAGCAGCTGCTGGGCGATGACCGCGAGGGCGACCACTGGTTCTTCGGGGGTCGTCGGGTCGGTCACCGACGTCACGCCTGGCCTCCACCGGCTGTGGTTACGAGGCTCTCGCTTGAACCGTGTGGTCCACCACCCTAGTGGACCGCCGCCCCGCCGCCGAACGCGGGCCGCGGCGGCCCCGCGGCGTCCACGGGGCCCGCGGGCCCCACGACGAGCTCCTCCGACACCGCCCGCGACACGCACGGCATGACGAACGCGGAGCGCTCCTGCTCGGTCAGGACGAGGTCGCGGTGCTCGGCCTCGCCGGACAGCAGCCGCAGCCGGCAGGTCCCGCAGGTCCCCGAGGCGCACGAGGCGTCCACCGCGATCCCGGCGCCGGCCAGCGCCGCCAGCAGCGTCGCGTCCGCGCCCACCGGGACGCGCGCGCCCGTGGGCGCCCACACCGCGGTGAAGGGGGTGCGGCGCCCGCCCAGGGCGTCCACACCGGCGAAGTCCTCCACGTGCACGCGGCTGGGCCGCCAGTGCACCGTCAGGGCCAGGACCTCCTGGACGAGCTCGGTGGGCCCGCAGCAGTACACGCGGGCGTCGTCGTCCGGCTCGGCCAGGTACGGCCACAGGTCCAGCCGGCCGTGCAGGGAGCTGTGGTGCAGCACCGCGCCGTCGGTGGCGAACTCGTCGAGGAACGCGGTCTCCCCCGGGCTGCGCGTCAGGTACAGGACGGTGACCTGCGCACCGCCGCGGGCGCGCAGCTCGCCCACCATCGAGCGGACCGGGGTGATGCCGATGCCGCCGGCGATGAACAGGTACCGCCGCGCGCGGCGCAGCGGAAAGGCGTTGGCGGGCTCGGAGACGGCCAGCTCGTCACCGACGGCGACGTCGTCGTGCATGCTCACCGACCCGCCGCGGCCCGCCACGTCGCGGCGCACGCACAGCACGTACCGCTGCGGGGCGCGCGACCCGGGCTCGACGAGGCTGTAGCTGCGGCGGTGCCCCGCCGGGGTGCTCACGGCGACGTGCGCGCCGCTGCGGTACCCGGGCAGCGGGCCGCCGGCCGGGTCCACCAGCACGAAGCGGCGCACCGAGGGCGTCAGGTCCTCCGTCTCGGCGACCCGCAGCCGCAGGTCCTCACCCACGCACCCCACCGCCCACGGCGAGCGTCCCGCCGGAGAGGACCCGCACGTAGAGGCCCATGACCTCGCGACCGTGGTGGCGCGAGAGCAGTTGCGGCACCGGCAGGTCGCGCCGGCCGGTGCCGGGCTCGACCTCGGTGGCGGCGCACCGGACCGTGGGCTTCTCCCCGCGCACCCGCACGCCGCCGAGGGTGAACTTGCGGCCGACGAGGTCCAGCTCGCTCCAGGCGGGCAGGCCGTCGACGTGCACGTTGGCCCGGAAGCGCAGCGGGTCCACGGCGGCACCGACGCGACCGGCGAACTCGCGCACCGAGGCGAGGTTGAGCACCGAGACGAGCTCCATCGCCTCGTCGCCGCCCGGGGCGGTGTCGGTGAAGCGCCGGCCCTCCTCGTGCGCCCACACCGGCAGCACCCCGGCCGGCAGGTCCAGGACCCGCGCGAACAGCTCCAGCACCCGCCGCACGCCCTCGCCGGTGCGCAGGTCGGCCCGCAGCACCTCGTGCTCGCGCACGGCGACCGTGAACACGCCCGTGGCGGTGTCCAGGTGGGTGCGCAGCCCCGCCAGCCGGGCCTCGTCGACCAGGACGAAGAACTGGCGCTTGGAGATGCCGCGGCGCACCCCCGGCGCGTACTCCCCGCCCGGGCGGGCCAGGGCCAGGACGCGGTCGAAGGGCAGGGCCCGGCCCGCGCTCAGCTCCACCTCGTGCAGCGGCTGCGGGCTCAGGCCCTTGACCGGGTACACGTGCAGCGCCTCCACCCGGGCACCGGTGCTGTCCACCGCCGTCGTCACGGCGCCACCGTAGCGAGCGCCGGCGGCGGGCCCGGGGGGTGGCGACCGCGGCCGGTGCGGCCCGGACCCGGCTGCGCGGAGCGCGGTGAGCACTACCCTGCTCACCGTGACGAGCGTCGTGGGCACAGCCGGTGAGAAGCGCATCCTGGTGGCCGCCCTGGAGGAGCAGCGCCGGGCGGTCCTGTGGAAGCTGGAGGACCTGGACGACGAGCGCCTGCGGCAGCCCCTCGTGCCCTCGGGGACCTCGCTGCTGGGCATCGCCAAGCACCTGGCCTCGGTGGAGAACGGCTGGTTCGGGCGCACGTTCGGTCGGGCGAACGAGGAGGTGCCCGACGAGTCCCTGGCAGAGGACCCGCACGCGGAGTGGCGCATCCACCCCTGGGAGACCACCGAGGGCGTCCTCGCCTACTACGCGCGGGCCCGCGCCGCCTCCGACGCGGTGGTCGCCGACCTCAAGCTCACCGACCGGGGCACCGACCGGCACGGCGCGGCGGTCTCGCTGCGCTGGGTCCTGGTGCACATGGTGCAGGAGACCGCCCGGCACGCCGGGCACGCCGACGTGCTGCGCGAGCTGCTCGACGGCCGCACCGGCGAGCGCCCGGCGTCCTGAGGCACCCCGGCACCGTGGCCCGGGCGAACTTCTCCCCCCGGGGGACGAAGATCCCGGCCGCGGGTGCCGATGGGGGGCCGTGGCCTCCTCGCTGCGCTCCCAGCTCCTGGTCCCCGGCGTCGGGGCCGTCGCCGTCACCGCCGGCCTGCTCAGCGCGCTGAGCGCCTGGCAGGTGGGCGAGCTGGCCGACGCGACCTCGGGCGACGTGCAGGCGATGTCCGAGCAGTCCCTGCGCGACGCCGGTGGGCAGGTGCTGACCACCGTGGCGACCCAGGCCGTCGCGGTGCAGTCGCAGCTGGACGGCGACCTGCGCATCACCGACGAGCGGCTGCTGTCCATGGGCGCGCCCCGCCTGGAGGGCAGTGCCACGTGGACGGCGACGAACCAGGTCACCAAGGAGGTCACCCGGGTGACGCTCCCGCAGCTGCGCTTCGGCGACACGTGGCTGGGGCAGGAGTCCGACCCGGCCGCCGCCGTCCCGGGCGTGGACGCCGTCGCCCGCCTGACCGGTGCGGCCGTCACCGTCTTCCAGCGCGTCGGCCAGACCGGCGACATGCTGCGGGTGGCGACCACCGTCGTCGGGGCGAACGGCGAGCGCGCCATCGGCACGTACATCCCCGCGGTGAAGGAGGACGGCAGCGCCACACCCGTCGTGGCGGCGCTGCTGGCCGGCGAGACCTACCACGGCACCGCGACGGTCGTGGACCAGCAGTACGTCACCGTCTACGAGCCACTGCTCGTCGACGGCGAGGTCGCCGGCGCCGTCTTCGTGGGCCTGCCGCAGGCCGACGTCACCGACGACCTGCGCGCACGGCTGGCCGAGGCGACCGTGGGGCGCACCGGGCAGTACGCCGTCTTCTCCAGCGCCGCCGCCTCCCGCGGCACGGCCGTGGTCGCCCCTGAGGGCACCGCCGACGGCGACGCGGTGCTCGACGCGCGCGACGCGAACGGCGACGCCTACGTGGAGCGCCTGCTGGAGCTGGCCGCGGACCTGCCCGACGGCGGCTTCACCACCATCACCGTCGAACTGCCCTCCGGCCCGCAGACGGTCGGCGTGTCCCGCTACGCCCCCTACGACTGGGTGGTCACCAGCTGGCTGCCGGACGCGGACACCGCCGCCGTCACCGACCGCATCGAGGGTGAGCGCACCGCCCTGGTGCGCGACAACGTGCTGGCCGGGCTGGCGATCGCCGCCGTCCTGGGCGTGCTGATCGCCGTGCTCGCCCGGGGCCTGGTGCGCCGCATCGAGCGCCTGACGGGCGTCCTGCGCCGCGTCGCCGCGCGCGACCTGTCGGTGGCCGCGGCCGCCGACGGGCGAGGCGACGAGCTCGCCGAGATGGGCAGCGCCCTGGACGACGCGGTGAACGGCATGCGCGAGGCGGTCACGGCGATGAGCCGCGGCGCCGGCCGCCTGACGGGCACCGCCGCCTCGCTGGAGAGCGCCAGCGCGCAGCTGGCCGAGACCGCCGACAGCACGGCCACCGACATCACGCAGGTCGCCGGGGACGCCGGCGGCGTCTCCGAGGGCGTGCGCGACGTCGCCGAGGCCGTCGAGCAGCTGCGCGCGGCCGCCGACGAGGTCTCCTCCACGACCAGCGGCGTCACGGTCGTGGCGGGCGAGGCCGTGCAGCTGGCCCGCACCGCCACCGGGACCGTGGAGCGGCTGGGCGGCTCGTCCCAGCAGATCGCCGAGGTGCTGCGCACCATCACCGCGATCGCGGGGCAGACGAACCTGCTCGCGCTGAACGCCACCATCGAGGCCGCGCGCGCCGGGGAGGCGGGCGCCGGGTTCGCCGTCGTGGCCGAGGAGGTCAAGGAGCTGGCGCGCCAGACCGCGCAGGCCACCGAGGAGATCGCCCCGACCCTGACGGCCGTGCAGGCCGAGGCGGCGGCGGTGCGCGCCGACATCGACTCCATCTCGCGCACGATCGCGCACATCGACGCCCAGCAGGCCACGATCGCCTCGGCGGTGGCCCAGCAGCTGGCGACGACCACCTCGATCGGGGTGACGCTGCAGTGCGCGGCCACCAGTTCCGGCGGCATCGCCGGGGCGCTGTCGGCCGCGGCGGGCTCGGTGACCGGCACCACCGAGCAGGTCGGGTCGGTGCGCTCGGCGGTCTCGGAGCTGGGTCAGGTCGCCGCCGACCTGGACGCCGTGACCCGCCAGTTCACCCTCTGACGGCCCGGCGAGGGCGTGGCGCGGGGCCGGTCCGTCAGACGCGGGGGTGGGAGGCGGCCCGCGCCCCCGTCGACGCGCCCGGCCCCGGCGGCTCGAAGCGGCGCTGCAGCTCCAGGGTGACGGCGTAGCCGTAGACCGTCAGCGCCGTCAGCACCCACAGCCACAGGCAGACCGCCACAGCCCCGCCCACCTGCGTGTAACCGCCGAACGGCGAGCCGAGGTCGACGGGGATGGCCAGGAACAACACGAAGCCCTGCAGGAACCCGGAGACGAACGCCCCGGTGGCGTAGGCGCCCCACAGGCTGGCCCGCCAGCCGGTGCGCACCGGGCCCAGCACCCGGTAGACGTACAGCAGCACCGGCGAGACCACGAGCCAGTCGACGTTGAGGGCGACGTACACGGCCAGCGCGGTGCCCCACGCCCCGGAACCGAACCAGCGCGCCAGGAAGGGGGCGACCTCCAGCACCGCCAGGAACCCCACGGGCGCCAGCAGCAGCAGCGGCGCAGCGCGCAGCCGCACGCCCCAGGCGCCGGCGCGCCCGCGCACCGGCCGCGGCGGCGGGGCGGGGTGCCGGGCGCTGACGCGGGCGAAACCCCGTCGCAGCCCCTCGCCGTACACGGTGGCCGGGACGAGCGCGAAGACCACCGCGCCCCAGCCGACGTCCACGGCGGTGCGCACCAGGTCACCCACCACGCGGCCGGCGCCCTGCGCGGAGGGCAGCGCCTGCCCGACGGCGTCGCCGAGCTCGACCACGCGCTCGGGACCGAGCACGAGGGCCAGCAGCCGCACCGCGACGACCAGGGAGGGCACCAGGGCGATCGCGGCGTAGAACGTCACGCCGGCGGAGACCAGGAACAGGTCGTGCCCCAGCAGGCGCCCGCGGACGTCGGCGAACAGCGAGCGCAGCCACGCGGCGCGGCCCACCGCGGCGCGGCTCACGCGCCGGCCGGGACGGCCTGCGCGGGCACGACCCCGGCAGGTGGGTGCGTCGCGGGCGGGTGCGCCGGGGGCAGCGTGATGGGGGTGGCCCGGGGGGCGCGGGCGCCGCGGTAGGAGCGGCGGTAGGCGGTCGGCGTGGTGCCCACCAGGCGCACGAAGTGCTGGCGCAGCATCGCCGCGGAGGAGAACCCGCAGCGGCGGGCGACCTCGTCGACGCCCTCATCGCCGTCCTCCAGCAGCAGCCGGGCCGCACCGATGCGCTGCTCCAGCAGCCAGCGGTGCGGGGTGACGCCGGTCTCGGCGCGGAAGCGGCGGGCGAAGGTGCGCGGCGACATGGCCGCCGAGCGCGCCCAGCGGGCGACGTCGACCTCCTCGTCCAGGTGGGCGGCCGCCCAGGCCAGGGCCCGCTGCAGGGACTCGTCGGCGCAGGGCCGCACGGGCGCCTCGACGTACTGGGCCTGGCCGCCGTCGCGGTGCGGGGGCACGACCATGCGCCGGGCGATGGCGGTGGCCACGGCGCTGCCGTGGTGCTCGCGCACCAGGTGCAGGCACAGGTCGATGCCGGCCGCGGTGCCTGCGCTGGTGGCGATGGGCCCGTCCTGGACGTAGAGGACGTCGGGGACGACCTGCACGGCGGGGAACTCCCGGGCCAGCCGGGCGGCGTAGCGGTGGTGGGTCGTGGCGCGCCGGCCGTCGAGGTAGCCGCCGCGGGCCAGGGTGAAGGCGCCGCTGCACAGGCTGGCGACGGTGGCTCCCCGGGCGAGGGCGGCGTCCAGGTGGGGGGCCAGGACCGCGACGTCCGGCCCGTGCAGCGACTGCGAGGGGCCGATGACGACCAGGTCGGCGGCGTCGACCGGGTCGAGCCCGTGGTCGGGGGTCAGGGTGAAGCCCTGGGCGGAGCGCACGGGCGCCCCGCCGGGCGAGCAGACGGTGAAGTCGAAGGCGGGCACGCCGTCCTCGGTGCGGTCGATGCCGAAGACCTCGCAGCCGATGGCGAACTCGAAGGTCGAGAAGCCCTCGCCGACGACCACGGCGACCGAGCGCAGGGGGTGCACGGGGGCAGTCTGCCAGCGCCGGCCGGAGTTGGCAGGATGGCGACGAACATCGGCAGGACTGCCACTCGGCGCCGCGGGCGCACCGCGGCACGCTCAGCGCATGGACTTCTCCGACTGGTTCTGGCTCACCGTCCTCGTCGTCCCCCCGGCACTGGGCCCGCTGGCCTGGTCGCGGCACGCCGGCACCCGCGCCCCGCTCGAGTGGAGCCTCAGGCCAGCAGCCCGAGACGCCGCAGCTCCACCCCGAGGTCGTGCGGGCTCGTGGCAGCCTGCTGGGCGTCCTCCAGCGTGACCACGCCGTCGCGCACCAGCGCCACGAGGTGCTGGTCGAAGGTCTGCATCTGGTAGTACGCGCCCTCGCGGATGAGGTCCGTGATGTGGTGGGTCTTGTCCGGGTCCGCGATGGCGTCGGCGATGCGCCCGGTGTTCACGCAGACCTCCATCACGACGCACCGGCCCCGGCCGTCGGCGCGCGGCACCAGCCGCTGGCACACGATGCCGCGCAGCGAACCCGCGAGCGCCAGGCGCACCTGCTTCTGCTCGTGCGGGGGGAAGAAGTCGATGATCCGCGAGATCGTCTCCGCCGCGTCGATCGTGTGCAGCGTCGACATCACGAAGTGCCCGGTCCCCGCCGCCGAGAGGGCCGCCTTGACCGTCTCGGTGTCGCGCATCTCACCGACGAGGATGACGTCGGGGTCCTGGCGCATCGCCGCGCGCAGGGCGGTGGCGAAGTCCGCGGTGTCCAGGCGCACCTCGCGCTGGCTGACGATCGAGCGGTTGTCGTCGTGGAGGATCTCGATGGGGTCCTCGATGGTGACGATGTGGCTCTCCCGCACGGTGTTGACGTGGTCGATCATCCCGGCCAGCGTCGTCGTCTTGCCCGAGCCGGTGGGGCCGGTGACCAGCAGCAGGCCGCGGTGCTCCAGCGCCAGCTGCTCCAGCACCGGCGGCACGCCCAGCCCCGACAGCGGCACCGCCCTGGCCGCCACGCGGCGCAGCACGAGACCCACGGCACCGCGCTGGCGGAAGGCGTTGACGCGGAAGCGACCACCCCCGCCCGGCGGGCTGTGCGCGAAGTCGGCCTCGCTGGTGCGGGCGAACTCCTCGACCAGGTCGGGGCGCAGGATCTGCCGCAGCATCTCCTCGGTGTCCTCCGCCGTCAGGGTCGGCGCCTGCAGCTGACGCAGCCGCCCGTCGATGCGCACGCGCGGCGGGGACCCGGCCTTGCAGTGCAGGTCCGAGCCCCGCAGCTCCACCAGCGCCCGCAGGTACGGGGCGATGAGGGGCTCGGGCGCCTCCGGGGCCACCCGTCCCGCGGGCACCGCCGGGGTCTGCGCGATCGTCACCCAGCCCGCATCGGGCACCCCGGGCCCGACCTTGAGCACCCCTCACCCCGTGGGACCATGGGCACCGGAGATCTCGACGAGGGAGGAGCAGCTCATGAGCAAGCGAGGCCGCAAGCGCCGCTCGCGCAAGGGCAACGCCGCGAACCACGGCAAGCGCCCCAACGCCTGAACGGGCGCCGCGGAGCGCGAGAGAGGCCCCGGACCGGCAGGTCCGGGGCCTCTCGCCGTCCTGCGGCGGGTGCGGGGCTCAGCGCACCGAGGCGCTGACCTCGGTGATCTGCACGAGGATGCGCGTGCGCAGCTGGGTGGGCGCCGCCTCGCAGGGGCAGCCCTCGCGGATGGCCCGCTTGAGCTGCTCGTCCTCGGCGAGCTGCGCCACGCAGCTGACGCACTCGAGCAGGTGGGCCTTCAGCCGCTCGCAGTCGAGCTCGGCCATCTCCCCGTCGAGGTACTCGAACGCACGCTCGAGGACCTCGCGGCACTCCTGCTTCAGCTGACCCTCGGCGGTGGCGCCCTCGCGCTCTCGGGAACCGCTCACGACGCCGCCTCCTTCTCCCGCCCGGTGGCACCCGACACGCCCCGGCCCACCGCGTAGTCGCGCAGCAGCTCGCGCAGCTGGCGCCGGCCGCGGTGCAGTCGCGACATCACGGTCCCGATGGGGGTGCCCATGATCTCGGCGATCTCCTTGTAGGCGAAGCCCTCCACGTCGGCGAGGTACACCGCCATGCGGAAGTCCTCCGGCACCTGCTGCAGGGCGCGCTTGACGTCGGAGTCGGGGAGGTGGTCCAGCGCCTCGGTCTCCGCCGAGCGCAGACCCGAGGAGGTGTGCGACTCCGCCCGCGCCAGCTGCCAGTCCTCGATCTCGTCGGAGTGGGACTGCTGCGGCTCGCGCTGCTTCTTGCGGTACGTGTTGATGTACGTGTTCGTCAGGATCCGGTACAGCCAGGCCTTGAGGTTCGTGCCAGGCGCGTACTGGTGGAACGCCCCGTAGGCCTTGGCGAAGGCGTCCTGGACGAGGTCCTCGGCGTCGGAGGGGTTGCGCGTCATGCGCAGCGCCGCGGAGTACAGCTGGTCGAGGAAGGGCAGGGCGTCGCGCTCGAAGCGCGCCGCCCGCTCGTCGGCCGTCTCCTCCGAGGGTGCCCTCGAGGTCTGTTCGGTCATCGGTCCCGAGCCTAGGCCCTCACCGCGCCGCGCGCTCAGGGCGCCCGTCGTCCGGCCGGGGCGACTGTCGTCGCGCCGGCCCGGCGGTCCCGCGGCGGGGCGGGACGCGGTGCGGGACGCGGTGCGGGCACCGGTCTTGTCAGCCACCAGCATGACCGCCACAACGCCGCCGCCGGGAGCGCCATTCCGCCGGGCGCTCCCGCGCTCCCCCGCCGCGGGAGCGGGCTCACGCGCCGACGACCTCCCCCGTGCGCAGGTCCACGACGCCGCGCAGGTGCGCGGCGGGCACCTCCGCCAGCAGGTGCGGGCCGTCCTGGCGCACGTCGCCCACCGCCCGCGGCACGGGGTGCGCGCGCAGGCTCGTGGCGAACTGGTCGCGAGGGACCGCGCCGAGCAGCGCGCCCACGTCCTCGGCGTCGTCGAGGGTGGGGTCGAGCCAGGCGTCGCGCAGGTCGGGCGGCACGACCAGCGGCATCCGCGCGCGCAGCCGGTCCAGGCCGGGCTCGGCCGCCGTGGTGACGACCGCGAAGCTGACCAGCCAGCGGGCGGGGTCGCCCGGCGCCCCGGCCGGGTCCCGCCAGAACTCGTACACGCCCGCCAGCGACAGCACCGAGCCGTCGGCGGCGGAGACGGCGAACGGCTGCTTGAGGGGCTCACCCGCGTCGTCGCGGGCGACGGGGCTGACCTGCCACTCGTACCAGGCGTCGACCGGCACCAGGCAGCGGCGGGCCAGCGCCGCCTGCGCGAAGGACGGCTTCTCCAGCAGCGTCTCGGCGCGGGCGTTCAGCGCCCGCGGCCCGCCGGAGGCGTCCTTCGACCACGACGGCACCAGGCCCCAGCGCAGGGCGCGCAGGGAGCGGCTGGGCGGGGCGTCCGGCTCCCCCTTGCGGAAGCGCTCGAGGACCACGGGGGGCGCGGTGGTGGGCGCGACGTTGGCCGAGCGCAGGGGACCGCCGGGCCCCAGGGCCACCTCCTCGACCTCGAACCCCTCGACCAGCTCGTCGACGTCTCGCTGCAGGGCGTACCGACCGCACACGGGGAGCACCCTGGCACGCGCCGCCGACACGGTGCACCGGCGCGGACCACGCGCCGACCACGCGCGGACCCGGCAGGTGCGCCCGGCGCGCGGGTGCGGTAGGCAACTCCCATGACTCTGGTGCGACGTGTGGCCCGACCGATGCTCGCCGCGGTCTTCATCAAGACCGGCATCGACCAGGTGCGCCGGGCGCCCGACCTGGCGCCTGCCGCCGAGCCCGTGACCGAGCGGCTCGCGGGGCCGCTGCAGCTGCCGCAGGACCCGGTGCTGCTGGTGCGTCTGAACGGCGCCGCGATGGCCGGTGCCGGCGTGCTCTTCGGCCTGGGCCGGGCGCCCCGGCTCGCGGCGGCCGTGCTGGCGGCCACCGCGGCCCCCACCGCGTACGTCGCCCACCCCTTCTGGACCGAGAAGGACCGCGCCGTGCGCTCGGAGGTCCTGGGCGACTTCCTCAAGGACGTCGGCCTGCTCGGCGCCGCGCTGCTGGCCGCCGTGGACACCGCCGGCAAGCCGGGCGTGCTGTGGCGGGCGGGCCGTGCCGGGCGGGACGCCAAGCGGCTGGCCGGCGTGGCGGCCCGCGAGGCCGCCCACGCCGCCGAGGCGGGCCGCAAGGACCTGCAGCTGGCGGCCGCCAAGGTCGGTTGACCCGCCGCGCCCCCGCGGGCCGGCTCCCCCGGCGGTCCCGGCCCGCGGGTCGAGGACCGTCGGGGGTTGCTGCGAGGATGCCCGCGTGAGCCCGACGACCGCCGACGCCGTCCCCCCGTCACGACCGGACCGGCCCGCGCCGGAGCTGTGGCCCGCTCCTCGCGCCACCGGCCCGCTGGACGCCGTGGTCCCCGTGCCCGGCTCGAAGTCGCTGACGAACCGCTACCTCGTGGTGGCCGCCCTCGCCGAGCGCCCCTCGCTGCTGCGCGCGCCCCTCGTCTCACGCGACACGCTGCTCATGGCCGACGGCCTGCGCGCCCTGGGCGCCGACGTGGTCGTCGGCGGGCTGGGGGTGGAAGGCGTGGACGAGGGCGACTGGCTCGTGCACCCCGGGCCCGTGACCGGCGGCGGGCGCGTCGACTGCGGCCTGGCCGGCACCGTCATGCGCTTCCTGCCCCCCGTCGCGGCGCTGGCCGAGCAGCCGGTGGCGTTCGACGGCGACCCCCGCGCGCGCGAGCGCCCCATGGGTGCCGTGCTCGACGGCCTGCGCCAGCTCGGCGCGGTGGTGGAGGACGGCGGCCGCGGGCTGCTGCCCTTCACGGTGCGGGGCCCGGCCGGGGGCCTGCGCGGCGGGCCGGTGCGCATCGACGCCTCCGGTTCCAGCCAGTTCGTCTCGGCCCTGCTGCTGGTGGGAGCGCGCTGCCGCGACGGGCTGGAGGTCGTCCACGACGGCCCGGAGCTGCCCAGCGCCCCCCACGTGCGGATGACCGTGGAGGTGCTGCGCGACGCGGGCGTCGTGGTGGACGACGCCACCCCGGGGCGCTGGGCGGTGGAGCCCGGCGAGGTCAACGCCCTGGACGTGCACGTCGAGCCGGACCTGTCGAACGCCGGCCCGTTCCTGGCCGCGGCGGCCGTCGCCGGTGGGCGGGTGCGGGTGCCGGGCTGGCCGCAGGCCACCACCCAGGCCGGGGACCTGCTGCGCGACGTGCTCGACCAGATGGGCGCGGACGTGACCCTCGACCGCGAGGGCCTGGTGGTGCAGGGCACCGGCGAGCTGTACGGGCTGGACCTCGACCTGCGCGAGGCCGGGGAGCTGGCCCCGGTCATCACCGCGCTGGCGGCGCTGGCCTCCACCCCGACGCGGCTGCGCGGCATCGCGCACCTGCGCGGGCACGAGACCGACCGCCTCGCCGCGCTGGTCACCGAGGTGAACTCCCTCGGCGGCGACGCCGAGGAGACCGCCGACGGGCTGCTGGTGCGCCCGCGGCCGCTGCACGGCGGGGTGTTCCGCACCTACGCCGACCACCGGATGGCCACCGCCGGCGCCGTGCTCGGACTGGCCGTCGAGGGGGTGCTCGTGGAGGACGTGGCGACGACGGGCAAGACGCTGCCGGACTTCCCCGGCATGTGGACGGCCATGGTCGCGGGGGCCTGAGCAGGTGGGTGCAGCGTGAGCGAGCGCCGTCGCCGCTACGACGAGGACGACGTCCGGGTGCGGCCGAACCCGCGCGGCTCGCGCCCGCGCACCAAGGAGCGCCCCGCGCACGCCGACGCGGTGCCCGCGCTCGTGGTGGCGGTGGACCGGGGCCGGTCCACCTGCCTGGCCGAGCCGGGCACGCCGGCCGAGCGGACGGTCACGGCGATGCGGGCGCGCGAGCTGGGCCGCACCGGCGTCGTCGTGGGCGACCGGGTGGGCCTGGTGGGCGACACCTCCGGGCGCACCGACACCCTGGCGCGCATCGTGCGCATCGAGGAGCGCCGCACGGTGCTGCGCCGCACCGCCGACGACACCGACCCGGTGGAGCGCGTGGTGGTGGCCAATGCGGACCAGCTCGTGGTGGTGACGGCCGTGGCCGACCCCGAGCCGCGCGCTCGCATGGTGGACCGCTGCCTGGTGGCGGCGTACGTGGCGGGGATGCGCCCGCTGCTGTGCCTGACCAAGGGGGACCTGCGCCCGGCGCAGGAGGTCCTGTCGACGTGGGCCCCGCTGGGCCTGGACGCCGTGGTGACCTCCCGGGGGCCCGGTGGGGCGCTGGTGGGCCTGGAGGGGGTGCTCGAGCGGCTGCGCGGGCGCACCAGCGTGCTCGTGGGGCACTCCGGGGTGGGCAAGTCCACGCTGGTCAACGCCCTGGTGCCCGACGCCGGGCGCGCCACGGGCCACGTCAACGCCGTCACCGGCCGCGGCCGGCACACCTCCACGTCGATGGCCGCGCTCCGGCTGCCGGACGGCGACGGCTGGGTCGTGGACACCCCGGGGGTGCGCTCCTTCGGCCTGGCGCACGTGGACCCCGAGGCGGTCCTGAGCGCGTTCCCCGACCTGGCGGCGGGCGAGGAGGCGTGCCCGCGCGGCTGCACGCACGACGAGCCGGACTGCGCGCTGGACGGGTGGGTCGAGCAGGGGCGCGCCGGGACGGCCGGGCCGGCGCGGCTGGCGTCGTTCCGGCGACTGCTGTCCGCGCGCCGCGGCGAGGAGCGTGACGACGAGCGCCCTCGTGAGCGGGACCGCGACCACGCGCACGACAGGGACTGACACGGGCGGGACCGGGCGACGCGGCTCGCGCTGCCCGGGGCGGGGACCCGCTCAGAGCAGCGTGACCCAGTAGTCCCAGAAGGACACGCCCACCAGGGCGGCGACCGCGGCCAGGGTCACCACGACCAGCAGCACCCGGAAGTCGACGACCGCTCGCGCCACGGGCCGCAGCGGCGCGGGCACGGGCAGCAGCCCGCGGTCCAGGCCGTCGGCCAGCGACACCCAGAAGGTCGTGATCACCACGACCCACACCACCGTGCAGTACGGGCACAGGGCGTGGATGGTGAACAGCGCCTGCTCGACGAGCCAGCCGACGAGGACGAGCCCCAGCCCCAGCCCCAGCAGCAAGCCGCGCTCCACCCACCGCGGCAGCTCGGTGCCCGACAGCAGCAGCACGCCGAGCGTGGTGGTCACCGCGAAGGCGCCGATGCCGATCAGGGGGTTGGGGAAGCCGAAAACCTCCGCCTGGGCGCTCTCCATGACCGTCTGGCAGGAGATGAAGGGGTTGACGCTGCAGCTGGGCCGGTAACCGGGCTCGGTCGCCAGCCGGAAGCGCTCGACGGTCAGGACCATCGAGGCCAGGAGGCCGATCGCTCCGCCGAGGGCGAGCAGCAGGCCCCGGGCGCGCCGGGAGACCGGCAGGTGGGACAGGTGCTCCCCGTCGTGCTCGTCCTCGTGCCGCCGCGCCGCCGCGGTGGTGCCGGCCATCGCTCCTCCGTGCTGGTCCGCTGCGCACCCGGCGGGTGCCGGGCGTCCTCACAGCATCCTCGGCGCACCTGGGAGCTCGCTGGACGGGCCGGAGGTCCCGTCCCGGGCCGGGGACGGCGGTAGGTTCGCCGGGTGCCCACCCCCTCCTCCCCCGCGTCCTCCTCCGCACCGGCGCCCGCCGCCCGGCTCCGCTACGACGACGACCTGCGCCTGGCGCACGTCGTGGCCGACCAGGTGGACGGCGTGACGATGGACCGCTTCCGGGCGCTGGACCTGGCGGTGGACACCAAGCCGGACCTGACGCCGGTCACCGACGCCGACCGCACCGCCGAGGAGCTGATCCGCTCCTCGCTCAAGCGCACCCGCCCGCGCGACGCGGTGCTGGGCGAGGAGTTCGGCCTGGTGGGGCACGGGCCCCGGCAGTGGGTGGTGGACCCGATCGACGGCACGAAGAACTTCGTGCGGGGGGTGCCGGTGTGGGCGACCCTCATCGCCCTGCTGGACGACGGCGAGCCCGTGGTGGGGCTGGTCTCCGCGCCGGCGCTGCAGCGGCGCTGGTGGGCGTCGAAGGGCTCGGGCGCGTGGACGGGGCGCAGCCTGTCGACGGCGACGCGCATCTCCGTCAGCGGCGTCACCGACCTCGCCGACGCCTCCTTCGCGTACTCCTCGCTCACCGGCTGGGAGGGGACCGGCAGCCTGGAGGGGTTCCTGCAGCTGTCGCGCACGGTGTGGCGCACCCGCGGCTACGGCGACTTCTGGTCGTACATGCTGCTCGCGGAGGGCGCGGTGGACATCGCCGCCGAGCCGGAGCTGGCGCTGCACGACATGGCCGCGCTGGTGCCGATCGTGACCGAGGCCGGGGGGCGCTTCACCTCCCGCGCGGGCGTGGACGGCCCGCACGGCGGGAACGCGGTGGTCACCAACGGCCACCTGCACGCCGCGGCCCTGGAGCACCTGGGTCTGCCCGAGCAGCCGCCCGCGCCGTGAGCGCACCGGCGGTGGTCACCGACCCGCGCGAGCGCCGGCTGATCGCGTGGGAGGTCGTCGCCGTCTTCGCCGTCTCGCTCGGCATGAGCGGCGTGCGGGCGCTGGTGCGGTTCGTCGGGCTGGTGACGGCGCCGGAGGCGCTGAACGCGCAGACGTCCACGGTGCTGGGCAGCTACGCGCCGGACCGTCCGTGGCTGGACCTGGCGCTGCAGCTCGTGGCGATCGCCTCCGGCCTGGCGCCGGTGCTGCTGGTGGCGTACCTCCTGGCGCGGGGCGGGGAATCGCTGCGCACGCTGGGGGTGGACGGGCGCAGGCCGGGCCGCGACCTGCTGGGCGGGCTGGGCCTGGCGGCCCTGATCGGCGGCTGCGGGCTGGTGCTGTACGTGGGCGCGCGCGCGGCGGGCCTGAACACGAACGTGGCGGCCTCGACGCTGCCGGACGTGTGGTGGGCCGTGCCGGTCTCGGTGCTGGCGGCCGCGGAGAACGGCCTCCTCGAGGAGGTGCTCGTCGCCGGCTACCTGCTGCACCGGCTGTCGCAGCTGGGGGTGCGGTGGCTGCCGGCGCTGGTGGTCAGCGCCGTGCTGCGCGGTTCGTACCACCTGTACCAGGGGCTGGGCGGGTTCGTCGGCAACGTGGCGATGGGCCTGGTCTTCGGCTGGGTGTACCAGCGCTGGGGCCGGGCGATGCCTCTGGTGGTCGCACACACCCTGATCGACGTGGTCGCCTTCATCGGGTACGCGCTGCTGGTGGGGAAGGTGAGCTGGCTGCCCGGGTGAGCAGCCGCACACCTTCCGCAGCCGGGGCTGCACCGGACGGGTGAAGGGTTGTGAGGGCTCCGTGCGGATGGGCGCGCAGCGCGCTCCCGCGCTGCCGCCGTCGGCGGGCTGACCTAGCGTGGAGGGGGTCCGACGGACGCCGACGTCCCCGTCACCGATCCCCGGGAGCCGCCCGCAGTGCCTTCGTCCCTCGCCTCCGCCCTGCCCTCGATCAGCCACTCGGTGTGGCTGACCCTCGCCGTGGCCGCCGCCTCCGCCGTCGTCGCCGTCCTGATCGGCGAGCTGGCGGCCTTCGCGGTGCGACGGCTGGGCCGTCGCCGCCCCATCCTCGTCACGCTCGGGCGCCGGGTGCGCAGACCGCTGGCCGGGCTGCTGGCGGTCGTCGCGGTGCTCGTGTCGCTGGACATCTACACCGGCGCCGCGGACTGGCGGCCACCGACGTTCTTCGTGCTGAAGCTGATGACGGTGGCGTTCGTGGCGTGGCTGGCGGTGGTCGCGGCGAACGCCGTGCAGGACGTGGTGCTGCGCCGCTACCGCATCGACGTGGAGGACAACCGGCGCGCGCGCCAGCGGCGCACGCAGGTGACGCTGCTCAAGCGGGTCGTGGTCGCGCTCATCGTCGTGCTCGCCGCCGCGTCGATGCTGCTGACGATCCCGGGGGCGCGGGCCGCGGGTGCGAGCGTGCTGGCCTCGGCCGGTCTGCTGTCGGTGGTGGCCGGCCTGGCGGCGCAGACGGCCTTGGCGAACGTGTTCGCGGGCCTGCAGATCGCCTTCACCGACGGCATCCGCGTCGACGACGTCGTGGTCATCGACGGTGAGTGGGGCAACATCGAGGACATCACGCTGACGTACGTGGTGGTGCGGGTGTGGGACCAGCGTCGGCTGATCCTGCCGTCCACCTACTTCACGACCACGCCCTTCGAGAACTGGACGCGCAACTCCGCCGACGTCATCGGCACCGTCGAGTTCGACGTCGACTGGCGCGTGCCGGTGGAGGCCGTGCGCGCGCACGCGGAGCGGTTCGTGCACGCGCACCCGCTGTGGAACGCCAAGGCCTTCGGCCTGCAGGTGCTCGACGCGAAGAACTCGTTCGTGACGTTCCGGGTGCTGGTGAGCGCGAACTCCGGCGGGCAGCTGTTCGACCTGCGGTGCGCGGTGCGCGAGGAGCTCGTGGGCCTGCTGCAGCGCGAGCACCCGCAGGCGCTGCCGAGGGTGCGGGTGGAGACCGGCGGCGGCACCGCGCTGCCCCGGCAGGCTCCCCGCGAGGGTGCGCAGGACGGGTCGCAGGGGTTCACCCGCGACCGGCCGGACGGCGTCACGGCCGACCGGGGCGCCTCGCGGCGCTGAACGGTTCGCGGAGCGTCCGCGAACCGCTGCGCGGCTGACTACCAGACGGACGCGACAGCTCGATGAAAGTGTGATGCGAAGCACAGCGCCACAAGGGGGAGGTGCGGTCAAGTCGAGGCGGGTGCCTGGACGAAGAACAGGCACGTGCCCCTCGACGCCCTCATCTCCTCGCTCGGTCTGCTCGCCGCCGCCGTCGGCATCGCCACCGGCGTCCCCCAGCTCCTGCGCCTGCTGCGCTCCCCCGACGCCAGCGGCCTGTCCTTCTCCTCCTCGGTGCTCGGGGTGCTCGGGGCCGGCACCTGGCTGACCTACGGCCTGCTGCTGATGGACCCCGCCCAGCTGGTGGCCAACGTGCCCGGCCTGGCGTGCGCCGCCGCCACCGTCGTGCTCGCCGCCCGCCGCCTGGGCGTGCCGCTGAGGCGCGCCAACGCCGCCGTCGCCGCCTGGGTGCCCGTCGTCGCCGTCGCGCACGTGGCGGGGGGCGCCACGCTCGTCGGCGCGGTCGCCACCGCCGTCTCCCTGGTCCGGATGGTGCCGCAGGTGCGCACCGCCTTCGGCAGCGGCTCGCTGGCGGGGCTGGCCCCCGGCACGTACGTGCTCACGCAGCTGTCGGCGACGCTGTGGACCGTGTACGGCGCGACCACCGGCCAGCCGTCGGTCGTCGTGTGCTCGGTGGTCTCCGTCCTGCTGGCCGGCGTGGTGCTCTCTCGCCGCCTGCCCCCGCGCCACGTGGTGCGGGCCCTGCACGCCGGCCGCTTCGGGCTGCCGGGTCAGCTGCTGGTGCGCCCGCTGGTGGCGCTGGCGCGCCCGGCGGTGGCGCTGGCCGTCTGAGCGGCGACCTCCAGCTCGGCGGCCACGGCCTCGGCGAGGGGGCGCGCCCCCTCGCGCAGGGCGGCACCCGCCGCGGTCGGGTGCAGCACCACCCTGCGGCGGTCGGCGGGGTCGGCCGCCCGGTACACCGCGCCGGTCTCCACGAGGGCGTCGACGGCGCGGGTCGCGGTGGCCGGGGCCATCACGAGCGCGTCGGCGACGTCCGACATCGAGGCGCCGGGGGCCGCCACCACGTGCTCCAGCACCCGCCAGCGGTCCACCGTCAGGCCGTGCCCCCGCAGGGCGCCGGCGAGGCGGTCCTGCGCCAGGGCGGCCAGCCGCAGGGTGCTCAGCACGTCCGATGCGCTCACGCGGGGCTCCGTCCACCGGGGACCCGCGCCGGGGCGGGTGTGGGATCGTGCCCAGCATGGCAGAGCGCCCCCACCCCGCGCCGGGCGCGTACCGCGTGGCGCTGCTGCTGCCGCGACGGGGGCCCTCGGGGATGTTCGGGCCGGCCTGCCGCGCGGCGGCCGAGCTCGCCGCCGCCGAGGTCGACCGGGACGGCGGCGTCGGCGGGCGGCCCGTGGAGCTGGTGGACGTGGACGCGGGCGCGGAGCCGGCGGCCGTCGCCGGCGAGGTGGCCGCCCTGCTGGCCGCCGGTGCCGTCGACGCCGTCAGCGGCTGGCACCTGTCCACGGTCCGGCGCGCCGTGGCCCCCGTCGTGGCGGGCCGGGTGCCGTACGTGTACGCCACCGCCTACGAGGGCGGTGAGCGCCACGACGGCGTCCTGTGCAGCGGCGAGCTGCCCGGTGAGCAGGTGGTCGCCGCGCTGGAGTGGCTGCGCGGCGCGGCGGGCCTACGCCACTGGTTCGTGGTCGGGGACGACTACGTCTGGCCCCGCGCCACGGCCCGCCGCGTCGCACGGGCGCTGTCCGCCGCCGGGACCGGGCTGCGCGGCAGCCGGTTCGTGCCCCTCGGGTGCCGGGACGAGGGGACGTGGCGCTCCGCCGTGGCCGACTGCGCGCGCAGCGGCGCGGACGGGGTGCTGATGCTGCTGGTCGGCACCGACGGGGTCCGCTTCAACCGGGCGTTCGCGGCCGCGGGCCTGGACGCGGCGATGGCGCGGTTCAGCCCGTTCATGGACGAGACGATGCTGCTGGCCAGCGGCCCGGACGCCACCCGGGGCCTGTTCGCCTCGGCGGGCTGGTTCGCCGGGCTGCCCGGCGCCTCGGCGGCGGAGTTCTCCCGGGGCTTCGCCACCGCCTTCGACCTGCTGGCGGGCACCGGCCCGGCGGGCCCGACGCCCGCGCCGGGGACGATGGCGGAGGCGACGTACTCGGCGCTGCGCCTGCTGGCGGGCCTGGGTGGCGGGGACCGCCCGCAGGTGTCGGACGTGCGGCGCGCCCTGGCCGGGGCGGCCTGGGACTCCCCGCACGGGACGGTGCGGCTCAGCCGCGGGGTCGTCGGCCACCCGGTGCACGTGGCGCTCGCCGACGGGGTGGGTTTCGACGTGCTGGCCAGGGTGAGCGGCGCCGGGGACGTCCCGCGCGCCTGAGCGCGGGCCCGGCCGGGCGCCCTCCGGGCAGGTGTGTTTCCGGCGTGTTTCACGATCGTAAAAAGCTCTCTCCGACCCCCCGCGGGGTTTGCCGCGCCCGCCGGCGGGCCCCTAGCGTCGCAGTCCTTCCACATGGAAGCTTCCCCGTCGAGAGGCCCGCGATGAGCCAGCACGCCCCGGGCGCCACCCCGCCCACCGGCACGAGCACCGGCACCGGCACCGTTCCCCGCCGGAGCGCGGCGGCGTCGGAGACGCTGGAGGACTACACCCTCCGCTTCGCGCCGCGCAGCTACCGCCGCTGGACGCCGGGCGTCGTCGCGACGTCGGCCCTCGGCGGGATCGCCTACCTCGCCGACTTCTCCATCGGCGCGAACATCGGCATCGCCCACGGCACGGTCAACGCGCTGCTCGGCATCGCGCTGGCCGCCGTGGTCATCTTCGTCAGCGGTTTCCCGCTGGCCTACTACGCCGCCCGCTACAACATCGACCTGGACCTCATCACCCGCGGGTCGGGTTTCGGGTACTACGGCTCGGTGCTGACGAACGTCATCTTCGCCACGTTCACGTTCATCTTCTTCGCCCTCGAGGGCTCCATCATGGCCCAGGGGCTGTACCTGGGCCTGGGCGTGCCGCTGTGGGCCGGGTACGCGGTCTCCACGATCATCGTCATCCCGCTGGTCGTCTACGGCATGAAGGTGCTCTCGGCCCTGCAGGTGTGGACGACGCCGCTGTGGCTGGTGCTCATGGTGATCCCGTTCGCCTACCTGGTCATCGCCAACCCCGATTCCGTGGGCGGGTTCTTCGCCTACACCGGCGCCGACGGCAGCGGCTCGCAGGTCAGCGCGGCCTCGGTGCTGCTCGCGGCCGGCGTCTGCCTGTCCCTCATGGCGCAGATCGCCGAGCAGATCGACTACCTGCGGTTCATGCCACCGCGCACCGCGGAGAACAGCCGGCGCTGGTGGACGGCCGTGGTGATGGCCGGGCCCGGCTGGGTCGTCTTCGGCGCGATCAAGCAGGCCGTCGGGCTGTTCATCGCCGTGTACCTCATCGCCACGCTGGACCCGCAGGCCTCGGCCACCGCCAACGAGCCCGTGCACCAGTTCCTCGGCGTGTACGAGGAGATGATGCCCGGCTGGCTGGCCATGACCCTGGCCGTCGTCCTCGTCGTCATCAGCCAGATCAAGATCAACGTGACGAACGCCTACTCGGGTTCGCTGGCGTGGACGAACTCCTTCACCCGCGTCACGAAGCGCTACCCCGGCCGCATGGTGTTCGTCGTCGTGAACCTCGTCATCGCGCTGACGCTGATGGAGGCGAACATGTTCGACTTCCTCAACACCATCCTCGGGTTCTACGCCAACTGCGCGATGGCGTGGGTCATCACGGTCGCCACCGACATCGTCGTCAACAAGCACCTGCTGGGCATCTCCCCGAAGGTGCCGGAGTTCCGCCGCGGCATGCTGTACGCCGTGAACCCCGTCGGGTTCGCCTCGGTGCTGCTGTCCGCGGGCCTGTCGATCGCCGTGTTCTTCGGCGCCTTCGGCCCCGGCATCCAGCCCTACTCCCCCGTCGTCGCGATCGCGCTGGCCGTCGTCTGCCCGCCCGTCCTGGCGATCGCCACCCGGGGCCGGTACTACCTGCGCCGCGACGACGACGGCCTGGCGCTGCCGATGTTCGACGCCGACGGCAACCCCTCCGGCGAGGTGCTCACGTGCCACGTGTGCCGGCAGGACTACGAGCGCCCCGACCTCACCGCGTGCGCCACGCACGACGACGTCGTGTGCTCGCTGTGCCTGAGCACCGACAAGGTCGCCGACCACGTGCTGCCCGCCCGCTCGTGACGGAGCGGCTCGTGGGAGGGTTCCGGGCGTGCACCTGAGCCCGGCGGACACCGAGAAGCTGCTGATGGCGGTCGCGGGCATGGTCGCCCGCGACCGCCTGTCGCGCGGCGTGAAGCTGAACCACCCCGAGGCCGTGGCGCTGCTGAGCTGCTGGGTCGTCGAGCGTGCCCGGGAGGGTGCGCTGGTGACCGAGCTCATGGAGTCGGGCCGCCGCGTGCTGACCCGCGCCCAGGTGATGCCCGGCGTCGCGGAGATGCTGCACGACGTGCAGGTCGAGGCGACGTTCCCCGACGGCCGCAAGCTCGTCACCCTGCACGACCCGATCGGCGCCGGGGACGAGGGCACCCCCGCGGACGACACCCCCACCGGCACCTCCCCCGCCGGGGCCGTCCCCGGCGAGGTGCGGGTGCGCCCGGGCACGATCGCGCTGAACGCCGACCGCGGCGACGGCGAGCGGCTGGAGCTGGTGGTGGAGAACACCGGCGACCGCCCCGTGCAGATCGGCTCGCACCTGCACCTGCCCGACGCCAACCCCGGGCTGCGGTTCGACCGCGCCGCCGCCCGCGGCTTCCGCCTCGACGTCCCCTCGGGCACGTCGGTGCGCTTCGAGCCGGGCGTCTCGCGCACCGTGGGCGCCGTCGCGCTGCGCGGCGCGCGGCGCGTGCCGGGCCTGCACGCCGACCGTTCGGACCTCGGAGAAGGCGGTTCCCTCGATGGCTGAGATGGACCGCGCCGCGTACGCGGCGCTGTACGGGCCGACCACCGGCGACCAGGTCCGCCTGGGCGACACCGACCTGTGGATCGAGGTGGAGGCCGACCTGACCGCCGGCGGCGAGGAGGCCGTGTTCGGCGGCGGGAAGTCGATCCGCGAGTCCATGGCCCAGGGCACCACGACCCGTGCGCAGGGCGCGCCGGACACGGTCGTCACCAACGCCGTCGTCCTCGACCACACCGGCGTCTTCCGCGCCGACGTCGGGATCCGGGACGGGCGCATCTGCGGCATCGGCCGCGCCGGGAACCCGGACGTCGCCGACGGCGTGCACCCCGCGCTGCGGATCGGTCCGTCCACCGACGTGGTCTCCGGCGAGGGAAGGATCCTCACCGCCGGCGGCATCGACACGCACGTCCACCTCATCTCCCCCTCGCAGGTGCACGAGGCGCTGGCTGCGGGCCTGACGACCATCGCCGGCGGGGGCACCGGCCCCAGCGAGGGTTCCAAGGCCACCACCGTCACCCCCGGCGCGTGGCACCTGGCCCACGCGCACCGCGCCCTGGACGCCCTGCCCGTCAACGTGCTGCTGCTGGGCAAGGGGAACACCGTCAGCGCGGCGGGCCTGGCCGAGCAGGCCCTGGCCGGCGCCGGCGGGTACAAGGTCCACGAGGACTGGGGCTCCACGCCCGCCGCGATCGACGCCGCGCTGCGCGCCGCGGAGGAGTTCGGGCTGCAGGTCGCCCTGCACTCGGACTCCCTCAACGAGGCCGGGTACGTCGACTCCACGATCGCCGCGATCGGGGGCCGCTCGATCCACGCCTTCCACACCGAGGGCGCCGGCGGCGGGCACGCCCCCGACGTC
This sequence comes from Kineococcus esterisolvens, assembly GCF_050871405.1. NCBI lineage: Bacteria > Bacillati > Actinomycetota > Actinomycetes > Kineosporiales > Kineosporiaceae > Kineococcus > Kineococcus esterisolvens. Next base: position 15,388 of record NZ_JBJLRI010000025.1, on the reverse strand, counting down.
ATCACCGTCGCCGGGCTGCCGAACGTGATCCCCGGCTCGACGAACCCGACGCTGCCGCACACGGTGAACACCGTCCCCGAGCACCTCGACATGCTCCTGGTGTGCCACCACCTGAACCCGCGGGTGCCCGAGGACCTCGCGTTCGCCGAGTCCCGCATCCGGGCCACGACGATCGCGGCCGAGGACGTGCTGCACGACCTGGGCGCGCTGTCCATCACGAGTTCCGACGCGCAGGCGATGGGCCGCATCGGCGAGGTGATCACCCGCACCTGGCAGGTCGCGCACGTCATGAAGGACCGCCGCGGGCGGCTGGGCGAGAACTCCCCCGCGGACAACGAGCGCGCCCGCCGCTACGTCGCCAAGTACACGATCAACCCCGCGATCGCGCACGGCATCGACCACCTCGTCGGTTCCGTGGAGGTCGGCAAGACGGCCGACCTCGTGCTGTGGGACCCGGCGTTCTTCGGGGTGCGGCCCTCGGTGGTCCTCAAGGGCGGTGCGCTCGTGGTGGGGGCCCTGGGCGACCCGAACGCCTCCATCCCCACCCCGCAGCCGGTGCTGCTGCGCCCGGCGCTGATGCACCCGAACGGCGCGGACGTCTCCGTCAGCTTCGTGGCCCCCGCCGCCCTCGACGACGGCCTGGCCGGCCGCCTCGGCCTGCGCCGACGGCTGGAACCCGTGCGCGACACCCGCGCGGTCGGCAAGGCGCAGATGGTCCACAACGACGCCCTGCCGGACATCCGGGTGGACCCCGAGACGTTCGCCATCACCGTCGACGGGGAGCTGATCCTGCCCGCCCCGGCCGCGGAACTGCCGCTGGCGCAGCGCTACCAGCTGTTCTGATGCCGAAGCCCTCCCCCGACCTCGTGCTGGCGCTGCTGGCCGACGCCCGCCTGCCCGTGGGCGGGCACACCCAGTCCGCCGGCCTGGAACCCGCGGTGGTGCACAGCGGCCTGACCGCCGCGGACGTGCCCGCGTTCCTGAGCGGGCGGCTGGCGACGGTCGTCGCCGTCGAGGCCGGCACGGCGGTCGTCGCGCGCCATCGCGCCCTCACCGGCGGTGCGCTCGGCGACGTCGAGGAGGCGTGGGCGGCGCGCACCCCCAGCGCCCCGCTGCGCCAGGCCTCCCGCACGCTCGGCCGCGGCTACCTGCGCCTGGCGCAGCGGCTGTGGCCCGGCCGGGGACCGCTGCCGGAGCTGGGCCGCACGCCCCCGCGCCCGCTCGTCCTGGGTGTGGTGGCCGCCCTGGCCGGGCTGGACGCCGGCCGTCTGGTGCGCCTGTGCGGGCACGAGGACGCCGCGGCGCTCGGGGCCGCGGCCCTCAAGCTCGACCCGCTGGACCCGGCGGACACCGTCGCGTGGACGCTGGCGGCCCACCCCGGGATCGAGGAGCTCGCGAGACGGCTGGCACCGCTGACCGAACCCGAGGAGATCCCCGCCGGCAGCGCCCCGCTGGTGGAAGAACTGTCCCTGCTGCACGCCCGCACCACCCAGCGCCTGTTCCAGGCGTGAACCCCGCCGCTCGAACCCCGACCCAGCACCACCGGAGGAACCCCGTGCCCCACCCCGCCCCCACCCGCTCGCTGCGCCTCGGCGTGGCCGGCCCCGTCGGCACCGGCAAGAGCTCCCTCATCGCGCTGCTGTGCCGGGAACTGTCCACGTCGCTGCGCATCGGTGTGATTACCAACGACATCTACACCGACGAGGACGCCCGCTTCCTGCGCTCCGCCGGCGTCATCGACCCGGAGCGGGTGCGCGCGGTGGAGACCGGCGCCTGCCCGCACACCGCCATCCGCGACGACGTCACCGCGAACCTGCTGGCGGTGGAGGACCTGGAGGCCGACTTCGACCCGCTGGACCTGGTGCTCGTGGAGTCCGGCGGCGACAACCTCACCGCCACGTTCTCCCCGGCCCTCGTCGACGCGCAGGTCTTCGTCCTCGACGTGGCCGGCGGGGGTGACGTCGCCCGCAAGGGCGGCCCCGGCATCGCCCGCGCCGACCTGCTGGTGCTGAACAAGACCGACCTCGCCCCGCACGTCGGCGTGGACGTGCCGCGCATGCTGTCCGACGCGCTCGCCGCCCGCGGGCACCGCGACGACCGCCCGGTGGTGGCGCTCTCGCGCACCGACCGCGCCTCGATCGAGCAGCTCACCGCGTGGCTGCGGGGCGTCCTGGCGGAGTTCCGCGCCGGGCGGCACGAACCCCGCGACCCCGGCCCGATGGCGCCGCACTCGCACGCCGACGGCACCGCGCACACCCACCCGCACGAGCACGACGGCGCGCACGAGCACCTGCCGGCGTGACGCGCGTCCACCTGCACCCCGGTGGGCGCCTCGACCTGGCCACCGGGGCCCTCGCCCCCCGTCTGCTCTCGCGCTCCCGGGGCGGAGCGCGGGTGGCGCTGGTGGGGGCCCGGGCGCTGCTGCTCGCCGGTGACGACGTCACCCTCGACGTCGTCGTCGGCGTCGGCTGCGCGCTGGAACTGGTGGAGGTCGCCGGCACGGTCGCCTTCGACCAGCGCGGCGGCCCGGCCGCGTCCTGGTGCGTGCGGGTGCGGCTCGGTGAGGGCGCACGCCTGACCTGGCACGGCGAACCGTTCGTCGTCGCGGACGGCGCCACCGCCGAGCGGCGCACCGACGTGGACCTGGCCCGGGGCGCGGTGGCGCTGCTGCGCGAGACCCTCGTGCTGGGCCGCACGGGCGAGCGCGGCGGGGCCCTGCTGGCCCGCACCCGGGCGCACCTGGACGGTCGCCCCCTGCTGGTGGAGGACCTCGACCTGCGCGACGCGGCGCTGCGCGCCTCCCCTGCCGTCCTCGGCACCGCGCGGTGCCTGGACACCGTCACGCTCCTGGGCGCCCGCCCGGCCGGTGAGGAACCGGACGCGCTGCACCTGCAGGGCCCGGGAGCCCTGGCGCGCTCGCTCACGGCCGACGCCCACGCCAGCGGCCTGGGCACCACCTGGCGCGGCTGGCTGGCGCAGCTCGCACCCGGACGCGGCGGGGACGAGGACCGCCACCCGGACCGCGCCGGGTCGGCCACGAGACCCGGGTGAGCGCCCGGGTCTCGCCTCAGCCGACCGGAACGGGACGGTGGGCCCGGACCGCGTCGGCGTACGCGGCGGCGCTGGGCTTCGGGGTGCGCTCGAACGTCTCCCGGTCGACCGCCACCAGGCCCAGCTTGGGGCCGTAGCCGAAGATCCACTCGAAGTTGTCCAGCAGGGTCCAGTGGCAGTACCCCAGCACCGGGGTGCCGGCGCGCAGTTCCTCGCCGAGGTGCTCGAGCGCTGCGGGGACGAAGGCGGCGCGCTGGGCGTCGTCGTCGGTCTGCAGGCCGTGCTCGGTGACGAGCACGGGAACGCCGGAGACCCGGTGCGCGTAGCGGACCGCCCCGGCGAGGGAGGCGGGTTCGATGACGGTGCCCATGCCGTTGCGGGGACCGTCGGGCAGCACCTCGCCCTCGGGTCCGTGCACCACGCGCTCGTAGTTCTGCACGCCGATGAAGTCGTCCTCGCGCGCCACGTGCAGCCAGTGGTCGTACACGGCGGCGCGCCTGGCGTCGCGGTGCGCCTGGCCGCCGGGGAGCGCGACCTCGTCGGCGATGGCGATCGAGACGCCGACGGGCAGGTCCGGGCGCAGGGCCTTGACGGCCGCGCGCGCCGTCCGGTGGGCGCGGGTCGTCGCCTCCTGGAACGCGTCCTGCGCGTCGGAGGGGATGACGTTGGCGGCGAAGTACCGCTCCGTGCCCGCGGCACGGGCGGCGGCGGCGAGCATGTCGCGCTTGAGCTGCTCGGCCTGCGGGGGCAGCTTGCCGCCGGCCTGCAGCAACTGCTCCAGGTTCGGCTCGTTCAGGGTGACGGCGGAGGTGATCCGGTCGCCCAGGCGGGCCGTGACGCGCTCGCACTGCGCAGCGAACCGGTCCGCGGCGTCGTCGGCCAGCCAGGAGCCCGCGGCGGAGAACCAGTGCGGGGCCGTGAAGTGGTTGAAGGTGACCACGGGTGCCAGGCCGCGTTCGAGGCAGCCGTCGACCAGGCGCTCGTAGTGGTCCAGCGCGGAGCCGTCCACCTCGCCGCGCACCGGTTCCACCCGCGCCCACTCCACCGAGAAGCGGTAGGCGTTCAAGCCCATCCCGGCGACCAGGTCGAGGTCCTGCGGCCACATCTGCAGGGTGCGGCAGGCCGGGCCGCTGGGCTCGGCGAAGAGCGTGGGGACGGTGTTCTCCAGGAACCAGGTGTCGCTGTGGACGTTGTCGCCCTCGCCCTGGTGCCCGGCGGTGGCCACGCCCCACAGGAAGTCGTCGGGGAACGGGTGGGTCATGTCGTGCTCTCCTCGGTGGGGTTTCTGGTGGTGAGCCGGTCAGCGGGCGCCGCGGATGAACATGATCAGCGCACCGCCGACGACTGCGCACAGGGCGCCGGCCGAGAACAGGGCGGCGTAGTTGCCACCGCCACCGATCGCGAGCAGCGCGGGGGCCGCGGCGGCGACGAGGGTGACCGGCAGGTTGTCGGCCACCTTGATCAGGGCCAGGTCCTTGGCCGGGTTCTGCGGGTCGGGCAGCACCCGGGTGGCCAGGGCCAGTTCCACGGCGAAGTAGACGCCCTGGCCGAGGGCGATGACGGCGCAGGCGACGAGGTACGACGGCAGGCTCGTGGCGCGGGTGGCCACGACGAGGCCGGCGGCCAGGACGAGAGCGGCCACGAGGATGAACGGACGGCGGACGTTCAGGCGGTCGCTGAGCTTGCCGACGGCCGGGGCGACGAGCAGGGAGAGTCCGCAGTTCACCACGACCGTCAGCAGGATCGCCCTGCCGAGCTGCGCCGGCTCGAGGTGCAGGTGCTGCAGCAGGTAGAGCGCCTGGAAGCCGTTGAGGGCGGCCACGCCGCAGAAGACGAGCAGGCGGCTGCTGAAGACGAGCGCGAAGTCGGGGAAGCGCAGCGGGTTGACCCAGAAGATCCCGATGACCTCACGCAGGTGCAGCGGCGTGCGGGGTCGGGTCGACGGCTGCTCGCGCAGGACGGCGGCCAGCAGGAGCATCGCGACGACGGCCAACGCGGTCGGGACCGCGACGATGGGGGCCAGGTCCCCGCCGAACGGCTGCGCCACGGCCATGCCAAGCAGGGCGCCCATCGGGGTGGCCAGGCTGAGGAACGCGGCGGCCGGCCCCCGCCGATCGGCCGGCAGCCGGTCGGCGAGCAGTGCCGTCGTCGTCACGCCGGCCGCGATGAACCCGAGCGTGATGAGCAGGTGCGCCGCCACGAACAGCGGCACGTTCGGTGCGGTGACCAGCAGCGTGCCGCCCAGGGCGAAGGACGCCGCTCCGGAGACGAGGTAGGGCCGACGGCGGCCGAAGCGTGAGCGCGAGCGGTCGCTGAGCGTCCCGATCGTCGGCAGGGCGAAGAGGGTGAGGATCCCGGCGATGCCGCTGGACAGGGAGATGATCGTCGCCGCTCCGGCGGCGTCGAGCGCGGTGGCCTTCAGGGTCAGCGTCAGCAGGGCTGCGGACATCTGGGCCGCGCCCGCGCCGACCGCGGCGAGCACCAGGAGCGGGACGAACCCGCGCGGCAGCGGGGCGGTGGGGGCGGTGCCCCCCGAGGGCGGCGTGAGCAGGGGCGACGTGCTGAGCGGTGCCGCGTCGAAGGCGTGCGGCGCCGCGGTGGCGGAGTCGGAGGACGGGTCCATGGGCTTCCTCGCCTGATGGGGCCGCCTCGCGGCGGCCGGTGTCGACGTTGACCTCCCCGGAGCGGGGATGGGAGGACGGTAAAGCCAAAACCTGAAAGGGTCAATGTTTTGGACTGTGGGCTGCTAGCGTGCGGGCATGGCCGGACCCCGCGGCGAGTACCGCAAGAGCGCGGAGCGCCGTCAGCAGATCCTCGACGCCGCCTTCTCGGTCTTCGCCCGCAGCGGCTACACCGGCACGTCCGTCAACGAGATCGCCCGCGCGGTCGGGATGACCCAGACGGGTGTCCTGCACCACTTCTCCGGCGGCAAGATGGCGCTGCTGCGGGCGGTGCTCGAGCAGCGCGACGTGCGGGCCGAGCACCTGCTGGCCGGTCGCTGCGGCCGCGACTTCCTGGCCGGGCTCGTCGAGATCTCCCGGATCCAGGCCGGCCAGCGCGGTGTCGTGCAGCTCTACACCGTCCTGTCCGCGGAGGCGACCGACCCCGACCACCCCGCCCGCGAGTACTTCACCAAGCGGTTCGAGCGCATCGCCGACGCGGTCACCACCGCCTTCGCCGAGGAGGACGCCGCAGGCGGCCTCCTCGACGACGTCGACCCCCGCCGCGCCGCGCTGAGTTCGATCGCCATGACGGAGGGCCTGGAGCTGTTGTGGCTCAACGGGCTGGACGTCGACATGGCTGAGGACATCCGCCGCCACATCAGCGGCTTCCTCCGCACCCCCCTCTGAGGTTCCCGCGCCGGCGTCGTCGCCGGCGGGACCCGCACCGGCACCAGGAGCACCGTGAGCACCAGCGCCCAACCCGTCACCGCCCAACCCGTCACCGCCCGACCCGTCACCGTCCGGCCCGTCACCGTCGAGCACCACCGCGAGCCCCTCGGCATCGGGCAGGAGAGCCCGCGCCTGTCCTGGGTCGTCGACACCGACGTGCCCGGCTGGGTGCAGCGCGCCCACGAGATCGAGGTGAGCGACCCCGACCACCCGGGCGAGCCGCTGCGCACCGGCCGCGTCGACGGGTGCGAGCAGGTGCTCGTGCCCTGGCCCGCCGCACCGCTGGGCAGCCGCGAGCGCCGCTCGGTGCGCGTGCGCGTGTGGGGCCAGGAGGGCGGGCCCACGGCGTGGAGCGCGCCCACCGTGCTGGAGACCGGGCTGCTGGACGCGGGCCTCTGGAGCTCGCGGATGGTCGCCCCGGCGCTGCCGCCGACGGGCGAGGGCGGCGAGCCCGCGGTCCTGCTGCGCGGCGAGGCCGACGTCCGCGGCGGCGTGGTGCGCGCCCGCCTGCGCGCCACCGCCCACGGCGTGATGACGCTGCACCTGAACGGCGCGCCGGTGGGGGAGGACGTGCTGCACCCGGGGTGGACGAGCTACGCCACCCGCCTGCGGTACAGCACCTGGGACGTCACGGACCTCGTGCGTGAAGGCCGCAACGCCCTCGGCGCGCACCTGGCCGACGGCTGGTGGCGCGGCCACCTCGGTTTCGCCGGCCTGCGCGACGTCTACGGCGCGACGACGGCGGCCCTGGTCCAGCTCGAGGTCGAGCACGCCGACGGCACCCGCACGGTCGTGGGGACCGACGCCTCGTGGCGCTCCACGCTCGGGCCCGTCACGCGCGCCGACCTCTACATGGGCGAGACCTTCGACGCGCGGCGGCGTCTGGAGGGCTGGAGCACGCCCGGTTTCGACGACGCCGGCTGGGACGCCGTGACGGTCGAGCCCTTCGACACCTCCACGCTCGTCGCCCCCGACGGCCCGCCCGTGCGCCGGCAGGGGGTGGTCCGGGCCGTGGCGATCACCACCTCGCCCTCGGGCCGCACGATCGTCGACTTCGGCCAGAACCTCGTGGGTCGCCTGCGCCTGCACGTCCCGGCCGGCGAACCCGGCCGGGTCGTCACCCTGCGCCACGCCGAGGTGCTCGAGCACGGGGAGCTCGGCGTGCGCCCGCTGCGGGCCGCGCGGGCGACCGACGAGGTCGTCCTGGACGGCCGGGAGTTCACCTGGGAACCGGAGTTCACCCTCCACGGTTTCCGGTACGCCGAGGTCGACGGCTGGCCGGGCGGGCTCACGGCGGACTCCCTCGAAGCCGTCGTCGTGCACACCGACCTGCGCCGTCTCGGGGAGTTCGAGTGCTCCGACCCGCTGTTGACGCGCCTGCACGAGAACGTCCTGTGGAGCATGCGCGGGAACTTCGTCGACGTCCCCACCGACTGCCCGCAGCGCGACGAGCGACTCGGCTGGACCGGCGACCTGCAGGTGTTCGCGCCGACGGCGGCCTACCTGTACGACACCGCCGGCATGCTCACCGGCTGGCTCGCCGACCTCGCGGCCGACCAGCACCCCGACGGGAACGTCCCGGTCTACGTGCCGTGGGCCGACGTCGACCCGGACCTGCCGCCGCTGGGCGCGGAAGCCGGCTGGGGCGACGCCGCGACCGTGGTGCCCTGGACGGTGTACGAGCGCTCGGGGGACGCGGGCGTCCTGCGCCGGCAGTGGGGTTCCATGACCGCCTGGGTCGACGCGCTCTCCTCCCGCGCCGGTCACGCGCTGGACTTCGCCAGCGGCGGTTTCTCCTTCGGGGACTGGCTCGACGCCGCCGCACCCGACGACCAGCCGTGGGCGGCCCGTCTTCCGTGGCAGGCCGTCGCGACGGCATACCTCGCCCGGTCCGCCCAGATCGTGCGGGACGCCGCGGGAGTGCTGGGTGAGACCGCCGCGCAGCAGCGCTACGGCGACCTCGCCGACCGCGTCGCCGCGCGCTACCGCACCGAGTACGTCACCCCCAGCGGCCGGGCGGCCTTCCCCTCCCAGACCGCCTACGCGCTGGGCCTGGCCTTCGGCCTCCTGCGCCCGGACCAGCGCGAGCGAGCGGGCGAACTGCTGGCCGAGCAGGTCGCCGCCGACGGGTACCACGTCGGTTCCGGTTTCCTCGGCACGCCCCTGGTCTGCGACGCCCTCGCCGACACCGGCAACGGCGCCACCGCGTGGCGCCTGCTGCTGCAGACGCAGTGCCCGTCGTGGCTGTATCCGGTGACGATGGGCGCCACCACGATCTGGGAGCGCTGGAACTCCATGCTCCCGGACGGCTCGATCAACCCCGGCACCATGACGTCGTTCAACCACTACGCGCTCGGCGCCGTGGCGGACTTCCTGCACCGGCGCGTCGGCGGCCTGGCACCCGCGGCGCCGGGCTACCGCCGGCTGCGCGTCGCGCCGCTGCCGCACCCGGCGCTGACCCGGGCGCGGACCGCGCACGAGACCCCGTACGGGCGGGCCGCCGCGTCGTGGACGCTCGACGGCGGGGAGTTCACCCTGGAGGTCACGGTGCCTCCGTCGACGGAGGCGGACGTGCACCTGCCGGACGGGTCCGACCCGGTCACCGTCGCCGCGGGCGTCCACCGCTTCACCTGCACGGTGACGGAGGGTGTCGCCGCCGAGGCCCCCGCAGCCTTCGCCGGGGCGTAGGCGCCGCGCTCCACCGGGCCCCGGGTCGCGCGGGGGCGCCGGCCCCGGGCCCGCCGGGCCGGGGCGGCGGGCGCGTGCGAGGCTCGGGCGGTGGACGGGCACGCACGCAGCGGCCACCAGCCCACGCGCACCGACCGCCTGGAGCAGGCGGTGGCCCGCGACAGCCCGGCGTGCATCTGGTGCGGGCGGGAGCTGACCGGCCTGGTGCGGGCGACCACCGACCACCTGGTGCCGCGGGTCAAGGGCGGGCCGTCGTGGCTGGAGAACGAGGCCGCGGCGTGCCGGCGCTGCAACGGCGAACGCGGGCACGCCTCCCCCGTGGACTGGCTGCTGGAGTGCCGTGGGCGCGGCTGGCCGGCCGATCCGGCGTGGCTGCGCCGGCGGCTGGAGGAGCTGGACGCGGCCATCGCCGCCCGCGGCGGCCAGCGCCGCGCCCGCCCCTACGTGCAGGCGCAGCTGCGCCGGGTGCGCCGCCTGGCCGACGCGGCGTGAGCGACGCACCCGGTGGCAGCAGGTGCGCTCAGCGCAGGAACCACTCCCCCGGCTCGGCGAGGCGGTCCACGTCGGCCGGGCCCCACGTGCCCTCGGCGTACGGCAGCACCGCGGGGCGGTCGTCGGAGAACCGCTCGATCGCCCGCCACGCCGCGCGCAGGCCCTCGACGCCGGTGAACAGCGAGCGGTCGCCGGTCAGGACGTGGTCGATGAGGTGCGCGTACGGCAGCGCCGGCGCGGTCCCCTCGAACCCGTCCAGCGGCAGGCTCGCGGTGCCCTGGACCGTGCCGCCGGCCACGCCGGGCCGGCGCACCGCGACCCGCACGTCCAGGGAGCCGCCCTCCAGCAGGGAGAAGCTCACGGCCGTCGGCTCGCCGCCCGGCGCCCCACCCGCGTAGGGGCCCTCGGCCGGCGGCCTGAGCACCAGGGTGATGCGCTGCTCGTCGGCGGCCATCTTCTTGCCGCTGCGCAGCAGGAACGGCACGCCCTCCCAGCGCTCGTCGTCGACCCACAGCCGCGCCGCGGCCAGGGTGTCGGTCGTGGAACCGTCGGCGACGCCCTCGATGCCCGTGTACCCCTCGAACTGCCCGAGCACCACCTCGGCCGGGTCCAGCTCGCGGAAGCGCTGCAGCGCAGCGTCCCTGGCGGCCTGCACGGTCTCCGGGCGCAGGTCCGCGGGCGGTTCCATCGCCACCGTCGCGGCGAGCTGGAACAGGTGGGTGACGATCATGTCGAGGAAGGCGCCGGTGGCGTCGTAGAAGTCGGCGCGCTGGGCGACGTCGAGGGTCTCGGCGATGTCGATCTGCACCTGGGCGACGTGCTCGCGGTTCCAGATCCCCGCCAGCCAGGGGTTCGCCAGCCGGGCGTGGATGAGGTCCTGGGCCGCCTCGAACGCCAGGAAGTGGTCGATGCGGAAGACCTGCTCCTCGGCGAAGACGCGCTGCACCTCCGCGTCCAGCTCCTCGAAGCTCGCCAGCGACGTGCCGTACGGCTTCTCGTAGACGACGCGGGCGCCGTCGGCCAGGCCGTGCGCGCCGAACGCCTTCGTGACGTCCAGGAAGGCGCCCGGCGGGATCGCCAGGTAGTGCACGAGCTGCACGTCGCCCTCGGCACCGTCCCCGCCCGCGCCGAGCTGCTCGCGGGCCTCGGCCAGCACGTCGAGCAGGGTGCCGGGGTCGTCGGCGCTGAAGCCGCCGCCGGCGAAGAGCAGGTGCTCGGCGAAGTCGTCCCAGGGGCCCTCGGAGGGCTGCGGGCCGAACTCCTCCAGGGCCTCCCTGACGTACTGCCGGAACTCGTCGTGGGTCATCTCGCCGCGGCTGCTGCCCACGATCCGCCACTGCTCGGGCAGCCGCCCGAGGGCGGCGAGCTGGAAGAACGCGGGCATCACCAGCCGGCGCGACAGGTCGCCGGTCGCGCCGAACATGACGAACACCGTGGGCTTGTCGTCCCGCTGCGCGTGCTGGGGGGACTGCGCTGTCTCGGTCACGGGTCAGACGCTATTGCCTGCGGCGGCCCGGCGCCGGGTAGGGTGCGGCTCGTGACCACCACGACGCCCTCCGCGCGCCCGGGCTCCCGCCCGCGCGTGCTGAGCGGTGCGTGGTGGTGGGTGTCGGCGGTCGCCTGACGCTCCCACGTCCCGGTGGCCGCCTCGTCGAGGAGGCCCACCACCCGGGGCGGCCCCCTCGACGGCGCCGGTCACGCCAGCCCCACCGAGGAGGAACCCCCCGTGCCGCACCCCGACCCCGCCGGGCTCGTCGCCGGCCTGCTGCGCGGCGACGCGCCGTTCGCGCTGCTGCGCCGCCTGGACCCCCGCACCGGCGAGCCCGGCCCCGTCGAGGTGCTGCGCGGGCCCGTCACGACCGTCGAGCACCTCGCGGACGTCCCGCTGCCCGGGGGCGCGCCGGGCTCGGCGACGGCGGACGCCCTGGCGCTGGTGCCGTTCCGGCAGCTGCGCGAGCGCGGCTTCGAGGTGCACGACGACGGCACCCCCCTGCAGGTGCTGCACGTGGAGCACGCCGAGGAGCTGGCGCTGGAGGAGGCCCTGCGGGTGCTGCCCGACGAGGAGGTCCCGCTGCGCGACGTGGCACCGGACCTGTCCGACGAGGACTACGCCGACGTGGTGCGCCGCATCATCGACGGGGAGATCGCGCAGGGCTCGGGCGCGAACTTCGTCATCCGCCGCGACGTGGACGGCGTCGTCGACGGTTTCACCGCCGCCACCGCGCTGAGCCTGTTCCGCCGGCTGCTGGTGGCCGAGCAGGGCGCGTACTGGACGTTCGTGGTGCACGTGCCCGGTGAGGGCGGCACCTCCCGCACGCTCGTGGGCGCCAGCCCCGAGGTGCACGTGCGGATGGCCCGCGGCGAGGTCGTCATGAACCCCATCTCCGGCACCTACCGCTACCCGGCCCCCGGCCCGGACGCCGACGGCCTGGTGGAGTTCCTCGCCGACCCCAAGGAGGTCGAGGAGCTGTTCATGGTGGTCGACGAGGAGCTGAAGATGATGTGCTCCGTCGGCGACCTGGGCGGCACGGTCCACGGCCCGTACCTGCGGGAGATGGCGAACCTGGCGCACACCGAGTTCGAGCTGCGCGGGCGCTCCACGCTGGACGCGCGGGAGGTGCTGCGGCAGACGATGTTCGCCGCCACCGTGACCGGCAGCCCCCTGCAGAGCGCGTGCCGCGTCATCAAGCGGTTCGAGCCGTCGGGGCGCGCCTACTACGCCGGGGCGCTGGCGCTGCTGGGCCGCGACGCCGACGGTGCGCAGACCCTGGACTCCCCCATCCTCATCCGCACCGCCGACGTGCGCACCGACGGCTCCGGCACCGGCCGGGTGCGGGTGTCGGTGGGCGCCACGCTCGTGCGCGGTTCCACCCCCGAGGGCGAGGTCGCCGAGACGCACGCGAAGTCCGCGGGCGTGCTGCGCGCCCTGGGCGCCCTGCCGCCGCTGCCGCGCCGCGAGGACACCGGGGCGGGCGCCCCGGCCCGGCGGGTCCCGCTGATCGCCGACCCGCGGGTGGCGACCCTGCTGGCCGCCCGCCGCGACCGGCTGGCGCGGTTCTGGCTGGAACCGCAGCGGCAGCCTGAGGGCGCACCGCTGGGCGAGGCGCTCGTGGTGGACGCCGAGGACACCTTCACCGCGATGCTCGTGCACCTGCTGGCCTCGGCGGGCCTGCGCGCACGGGTGCTGCGCCACGACGACCCGGGGCTGGACGCCGCGCTCGCCGCCCACCGCGGTCTGGTCGTCCTGGGCCCCGGCCCCGGCGACCCGGAGGACGCCGGCGATCCGCGCATCGCCCGGCTGCAGGAGCTGGCCCGCGGCCTCAGCGCCTCGGCGCGCAGCGGCGGCAACCCGCTGCTGGGCGTGTGCCTGGGCCACCAGCTGCTCGCCGGCACGCTGGGCCTGCCGCTGCGCCGCAAGGACGCCCCCCACCAGGGCACCCAGCTGGAGGTCGACCTGTTCGGCCGGCGCGCCACCGTGGGGTTCTACAACTCCTTCACCGCGCGCGTGGACGCCGACGCCGCCCGGCGGCTGGCCGCGCAGGGCACGGAGGTCTCGACCGGCCCCGCCGACGAGGTGGTGGCCCTGCGCGGCGAGGGCTTCGCCGGCATCCAGTTCCACCCCGAGTCCGTGCTGACCCTGGAGGGACCGGACCTGCTGCGCTCCCTCGTGGAGCCGCTCGCCGGGCGCTGAGCGGGCACCGGGTGGGCGCGCCACCCGGCGCGCCTGCTTCCCAGCGCCCACCGGCCTCGGCACAGTGGGCGCCGGAGAGCCCGGGACGGACCCGGGCTCCCCGGCGGGACGGGAGCGACGTGGACGACTGCTGGCACACCTTCAGCCCCCACGACCGGCGGCGCGCCGCCGCGAGCGGCCCGGCCCGGCCCGATGCCCGGGTGCTGTCGCCGTGCCTGGACTGCGGGCGCGTCGTGGACCTGTTGACCCCGCCGCCCAGCCCGCAGGGCACGGCGCTGTTCGACCTGGCCGACCCGTCCCGCTGACCGGCTCCCGGTGCGGCCTGCGCCGGCCGCGGCAGGCGCAGGCCGCACGCACGGGCAGCACCGGGTGCCGCGTCAGTTCGACGAGGAGCTCTGCTCGCTCGCCCGTCGCATGCCGGCCTGGTGGTCCAGGCGGCGCAGCAGCTTGGCGGCGAGGTCCTCCACCGGCCAGCACCGCAGCGCCCCACCGGCGCGCACGGCGGCGCTCAGCGCCGTGGTCAGCACCGGCTCGGCCGGGCCGGCGCCCACCGCCGACAGCACCCGGCGCAGCGGCGACGGCAACCCGGCCAGCGGGTCAGCCGCTTCGACGAGGTCGGGGTAGCGCTCGGCGAGCACGACGCGCCCGGCCCCCTGGCGGCGCGCGTCGGCGCGGAACTGCGCCAGGGTGCGGCTGTGGGCGTGGCGCGAGGCCAGCGCCGGGTCGTACACCCCCGACAGCCCCGCACGCAGGCAGCGCAGGCCGAACTCCCGGTCGCCGTGCCGCAGCGCGGTGAAGGTGCCGTCGCCCTGCAGCCCCACGCGCAGCGCGTCGGCGCGGCGCAGGGACACGTTGCCCATCCACAGCCGGCGCAGCACCTCCTGACCGCCCTCGCGCTGCCAGGCCGCCACGCAGCCGAGGTACTCCGCGGCGTAGAAGCGGGTGGCGAACTGCCCCGGGGCCCGCGGCTCCGGGACGGTCGTGGGCATGTGCCCGACCACCACCAGGTGCTCACCCTCCTCGAAGCTGCGCGCGTGACGACGGGCGTGGCCGCTGACCAGGCCCGGCTCGGCGACGACGTCGTCGTCGACGAAGAGGACCACCTCACCGGTGGCTGCGCGCAGCCCGGCGTCGTTGGCGCCGGTGGCCCCCGCACCGCGCACCTCCACCAGCTGCACCCGGGCGTCGCGCGCGGCCAGGGCTCGCACGTCGTCAGCGGTGCCGTCGTCGCCTCCCCGGCCGGGGTGGTCCACGACCACGACGAGCTGCGAGGTCGCCGGGTCCGCGAGCAGGGGCCGCAGGCACTCCGTCAGCGCCTGGCGACGGCGGTGCGTGGGCACCACCACGGTGACGCTCGGCAGCACCGCGCCGGCGCCGCCCTCGTCGGGCTCACCGGCGCGGGCCTCGGGACGGGGCTCGTCGGCGTGGGGCTCGGGGTGGGGTTGGAGGTGGGGCTCGTCGGGGACTTCGGCGTGTGAGCTGTGGTGGTGCACCGTTCGGCAACCTCGTTCGCTGGGGTCGGGCTCGGGCTCGGCCACGTGGGGGACGACCTGTTCGCACCTCGATCGCCGGGCGTGACGCCTCGAGGAGCTCCGGCAGGTCCACGTCGGTCCCCGGGGGGTGGTCGCAGCGACTCTACGGGTCACGTGCGGTCGCGGCGCGACGGTGAGGCACCGCGTGGCGCGCCCGCCACCCCGACGGTTCTCGGGCGGTTCTCAGGCCGGGTTCAGCTTCGACCCGGCCCGGGAACGACGAAGGCCCGGACCGTGCGGTCCGGGCCTTCACCTTCTGCGTAGCGGGGACAGGATTTGAACCTGCGACCTCTGGGTTATGAGCCCAGCGAGCTACCGAGCTGCTCCACCCCGCGTCGGTGAAACCAGGTTACGTCATCGCCACCGGAGGACCAAATCGGGGTGACGAGCCGAGGAGAGGGACTCACGAGCGGAGACGACGAAGGCCCGGACCGTGCGGTCCGGGCCTTCACCTTCTGCGTAGCGGGGACAGGATTTGAACCTGCGACCTCTGGGTTATGAGCCCAGCGAGCTACCGAGCTGCTCCACCCCGCGTCGGTGAA